>DASXCO010000059.1 GCA_036491125.1 Acidimicrobiales bacterium
GCGGAGGCGGGCGGCGAGGTCCCGCGCCACGCCGGCGATGGACAGGGCATCGGGGCGGTTGCCCTCGATCTCCAGGTTGAACACCACGTCGGGCTCGATGCCGAGGGCGTCGATCAGGGGTGTGCCAGGGTCGGCGCTCAACCGTGGGCCCAGCCCTTCGCCGCCCGGGCCATCGTCGTCGGGCCTCGACCCCAGCACGAGGATGCCGGCGGCGTCCTCGCTGAGCCCGAGCTCGCTTCCCGAGCACAGCATCCCGTTGGACTCGACACCTTTCATCTTCCGGCGACTGACGGCCATCCCTCCCGGCAGCACGGTGCCCACCGTGGCCAGCGGCACGAGGTCGCCAACCGAGAAGTTGGTCGCGCCGCAGACCACCTCGAGCGATCGCCCGTCGCCGGCGTCGACCGTGACCAGCCGGATGTGGTCGGCCGAGGGAATCGGATCGATGGCGAGCACCCGTGCGACCACCACTCCGTCCAGGCCCTCGCCGACGCGCTCGATGTCCTCGACCACCAGGCCCAGGTCGTCGAGGGTCTCGCCCACGTCGGCAGGATCTGCCTCGATGGGCGCGAAGTCACGGAGCCAGGACAGCGGAACACGCATGGTGAGCTTTCAGAACTGGGTGAGGAACCTGATGTCGTTGTCGAGCAGGACCCGCATGTCGGCGATGCCGTGGCGCATCTGGGCGCAGCGGTCGATGCCGAACCCGAAGGCGAAGCCCGACCACTCCTCGTCGTCGATGCCCACCGCAGCGAAGACCGCCGGATCCACCATCCCGGCCCCTCCGAGCTCGACCCACCCCGTGCCCGAGCACGTGCGACAGCCGGCCCCCTCGCAGATCATGCAGTTGATCTCGTACTCGGCCGAGGGCTCGGTGAAGGGGAAGTAGGACGGGCGGAGCCGGGAATGGATGGCCGGACCGAAGTAGGACGTGGTGAAGGCCTCGATGGTGCCAGCCAGGTCGGCGAAGGTGATGCCCTTGTCCACGACCAGCCCCTCGATCTGGTGGAACACGGGGAGGTGGCGGGCGTCTGGTGTGTCGCGGCGGTAGCAGCGGCCGGGAGCGACGATGAAGATCGGCGGTGGCTGCGACTGCATGACCCGTATCTGGACCGGTGACGTGTGGGTACGCAACAGGGTCGATCCCGGCGGCCCGAGCTGGAGATAGAAGGTGTCCCACATGCTGCGGGCGGGGTGATCGGGAGGGATGTTGAGGGCCTCGAAGTTGCGCCAGTCGGTCTCGGCCTCGGGCCCCTCGGCCACGGTGAAGCCCATGCCGACGAAGACGTCCTCCAGCTCGGCCTGGGTCTGAGTCACGAGGTGGAGGTGCCCGGGTCCGGGCCGGGGCAGTACCTCCGTCAGATCGAGGCGCTCAGCCTCGAGTCGGCGACGCCGCTCCGCCTCCTCCATCCCGGCCCGTCGGGCGTCGAGCGCGGCCTGCAGGCGTCCACGCGCCTCGTTGAGCTGACGCCCGCGGCTGCGGCGCTCCTCCGAAGGCAGACTGCCGAGTCGCTGCTGGAGAGCGGCCAGGCGGGAGCGCCGCCCCACTACCTCCGACTCGACTACCAGAAGGGCCTCCACCGATGGAGCAGCATCGATCCTCGCCTGGCCGTCCGATTCGGCCGCAGCGACGTCGGCGACGTCGGAGACGTCAGGCACTGGCCATCGGCTGCCGCAGGATCTCGGGCTCCACGCGCGGCAGCGTAAAGCGGAAGGTCGACCCCTGCCCCGAAATTGATCGCACCGACAGCCGCCCCCCGTGGGCTTCGACCAGACCGCGGCTGATCCACAGGCCCAGGCCCGAGCCCGTGGGCTTGCCCTCGGTGCGACGAAAGAACTTCGTGAACACCCGATCGAGGTCCTCGGAAGGGATTCCCGGTCCCTGGTCGGTCACCGACAGGGCGACCTCCTCCTCGGTGGCGTCACCTGTGACCTCCAGGCCCTGGGGCGACCCGTACTTGCACGCGTTCTCGACCAGGTTGGTGATCACCTGGAGCACCTTGTCCGGATCGGCGTACACGCTCGGGAACGGGTCATCGAAGTGTCGGGTCACGCCGAGCCCGGGGTACTCCATCGCCATCTGGTCGAGCACCGTGTCGGTGAGCGCGCTCAGGTCGATCATCTGGCGGCGCAACACCAGGCGGCCGGTCTCGAGGCGGCTGATGTCGAGCAGCTCGGTGATGAGCCGGGTGACCCGGTCCGCGTCGTGGTTGACCTGCGCCAGCATCATGCGCTTCTGGTCGTCGCCCAGGCGGTCCCAGCGGTTCATCAGCAAGCTCGTGTAGCCCTTCACCGAGGTGAGTGGGGAGCGGAGCTCGTGGCTCACCGTCGAGACGATCTCGATCCCGGTGACGGTGTGGTGCATCCGGCGCCGGGCGTCCCGCAGGACGAGGACGGCACCTACGATCTCGCCCGCCGGGTCCCGCTGGTACGAGCCGGTCACGAAGGCCCGCACGTCGATGCCGTCAGCCCCGCGCAGGACGACCTCCTGCTCGGGCAGCGTCCGCACGGACGGCAGGTGAGCCGACCGGTGCCAGCCACCCACCCACACCGGGCGACCTTCCCGGTCTCTCGTCTCCAGGGCGGCGGCGCAGTCCCGGCCGATCAGCTGTCCCGCGGCGAAGCCCGTCAGCTCGGTCGCGGCCCGGTTGGCGGCCACGATCCGCCGAGACCCGTCGACCCGGATGACGGCGTCGGGAAGCTGGTCCGTATCGTCGGGCACCTCAGGTCCTCCGGGCCTCGCAACCGGGCTGGTGGAGCTGGGGTCGCTGACGCTGCCGTCGCTGACGGGCAGCCTCGAAGCACAGGACGGCCGCCGCCATCCCGACGTTGAGCGAATCGGCCCGTCCCGCCATCGGGATGCTGACCGGCTCGTCGATCCAACCCTCGAGCCCGCTGGGCACGCCCGCAGCCTCGTTGCCGAGGACCAGCGCGACCGCGGCGGTCAGATCCGCCTCCGTGTACTCCCGCCCGTCGTGAGCGGCGGCCGCCAAACGTTGCATACCCCAGCTCCCAAGCCGTTCCAGCACCTGCACCACGTCTCCGCCCGCCACGACCGGCACGTGGAACAACGCCCCGGCCGACGCCCGCACCGTCTTGGGGTTGTAGACGTCGACCGACCCGTCACAGCAGATTACCCCGTCGGCGCCCGCGGCCTCGGCGCTGCGGAGCACCGTGCCCGCGTTGCCGGGGTCACGGACATTGGCGCACACCACGAGTAGGGACGCGTCGGCCAGGGCGTCGAGACCCACGTCGACGAAGGCGACCACGGCCAACAGGGGTTGGGGCGTCACCGTGTCCGCCACCCGCTCCATCACCCCCGCCCCCAGCTCATACACCCGCACCCCGGCTCCCAGCGCCTGGTCGATCACCGCGCCGGCCCGATCGTCGGTGCTCGCCTCGGGGGAGTAGAACAGCGCTTCGACCGGCGCGCCGACATCGAGGGCGACCGAGATCACCTTGGAACCCTCGGCCACGAAGGCCCGCTCGGCTTGGCGGAGGCTCCGCCGCCGTACGAGCCGACGCAAGCGCTGGACGCGTTGATGACGCCAGGCGAGCGCAGCCTGGCTCAGGAGGCGTCCTCCTCGACTCCGTCTCCGGACGCATCCTCGTCAGCAGCCGAGCTGTTCCCGGCCGCCACCCTGACGAGTGCGGCGAAGGCGGCCGGGTCGTTGATCGCGAGGTCGGCGAGCATCTTGCGATCCACCTCGACCTGCGCCCGACGCAAGCCGGCCACGAAGCGGCTGTAGCTCATCCCGTGGAGCCGGGCAGCGGCGTTGATCCGCTGGATCCAGAGCTGACGGAAGTCCCCCTTGCGAGCCCGACGGTCGCGATAGGCGTACTGCATCGACCGCATGACCTGCTCGTTGGCAGCGCGGAAGCTGCGGCTCTTGTTGCCGTAGTAGCCGTGGGCCTTCTCCAGGACGGCCTGGCGGTGCTTCTTGCTGTGCACGGCGCGCTTTACCCTGGCCATGAGGGGCTCCTTCTCTCGGGGGGCGTCGGACCACTGGTCCGATGATCAGAGGGTGACGGCCCTAGCGGCCGAGCAGCCGCTTGACCTGACGGGCGTCACCGCCGGAGGCCACGTCCACCTCGCGGCCCAGGCGACGGGTGCGGGTGCTGGACTTCTTCTCCAACAGATGCGACCGGAAGGCCTGGCGCCGGCGAAGCCTCCCCGTCCCCGTCACCTTGAAGCGCTTGGCGGCGCCCCTGTCTGTTCTCATCTTCGGCATCTCAGCTCTCCCGTCGATGCGCGTCGGGCCCCCGACCGGGATCACCTGCCGCGCCCGGGGGGCCTCCGTTGCCCGCGACCCCCGGCCCATCGTCTGCTCCGTCCGACCGCTCTGCTTCTGCTCGCGCCGCTGACGACCGCTGGGCGCGCCTGTCGGGCGCCAGCACCATGATCATGTTGCGGCCGTCGAGGCGCGGCGCGGCCTCGACCTTGGCCGAGCCGTCAACCTCCTCGGCGATCCGGTCGAGGATCTTCTTCCCCAGCTCGGGGTGGTAGATCTCCCTGCCTCTGAACATGATCGTGATCTTGACCTTGTGCCCTTCGCCCAGGAACCTGACGACCCGGCGTGTCTTGGTGTCGAAGTCCCCGATGCCGATCTTGGGCCGGTACTTCATCTCCTTGATCCCGACGTTGGTGGTCTTGCGGCGAGACTCCTTCGCCCGCTGTGCCGCATCGAACTTGAACTTGCCGTAGTCCATGATCCGACAGACCGGCGGGGAGGCCTGCGGGGCAACTTCCACAAGGTCCAGATCCAGCTCCCTGGCGATTTGAAGGGCCTCTGGAAGCGGCTTGATCCCTAGCTGGGTGCCCTCCGGATCGACCAGTCGTACCTCACGGGCTCGGATCCGATCGTTGATCCTGAGCTCGGTGGTGGCAGCTGCGGCAGTTATGCGGCATCACTCCTGTCGTGTTGGGCCCTTGAACGCGACAAGGGCAGGCGCCGGAAAGCGACGCCCGCCCCGAAGACGAGCAAGAACCCGACACGCTGACCGGATACCCCGGACGGCGGAAGGGTGGGGATCGTGCTGCCCTCCTCGGACTGCACGGCCCCGCTTTCCGTCTCGATTTGCCTTCTACGATATCAGTCATGAGCAGCCTCTGGACACCCGGTGGAGAGCGTCCGGTATCCCGTCCCGGCGAGGAGCAGCAAGGAGAACGACGGGAACGCCCACCGATCTCGGGAGCGCCACCAGCCGGCGCGGGAGGTCCGCCCGGAGGAGGACCGGAGGGCGGGGCGGACGAGCCGGACGACGCCGAGCTGCGGGAGCGGATGACCGAGCTGCGCCAGCAGCTGGCCGACACCCCCGCACGGACGGTCGTAGCCAACCACTGCTACGGCATGTTCGAGCTGGCCGCGCTCCATCTCTCGCTCGATCCTCCCAAGCTCGACCAGGCCCGGCTGGCCATCGACGCCCTCGCTCTGCTGGTCGAGGGGCTCGGCTCGCGCCTCGGCGAGGAACAGGACAACCTGCGCGAGGGGCTCACCCAGCTGCGGCTGGCCTTCGTGCGCATGGGCGGGACGACGACCGCCGAGGAGGCAGCCGACTCGAGCCCCGACGCCGGAGCGCCAGCATCAGGAGACTCAGGTGACTCAGGAGCGACTGGGGGGACAGGAAGCTAGGCCCGTCGCCTCCCAGCGCCCCAGGTGGCCGGCCACCACGCTGAGGGCAACTCTGGTGCCCACGGCGATGGTGCGGCTGCCGTCGGCGATGGCCGTGCAGTGGAAGGGAAAGAAGCGGCCGTCGTCGGTCACGACGCTCCCGAGGCCCCGCTCCTCGTCGAAGGTCGCCACGCGGCCCTCGGCCCGCTCACCGGGGCCCGGCGTCGCCCGCGCGGGCATCAGGGGACGATCTTGGACAGGGCCAGCTCGAGGATGTCGGTCGCGCCGCGATCGCGGAGGGCGGGGATGAGCACGTTGATCTCGGACTTGGGGACGACCGTCTCGACGGCGTAGCTGTCCTCTCCGAACAGCTTGGACACCGTCGGCGACCGCATCGACGGCAGCAGATCGATCACGACGTCGAGGTCGCTGGCGCCGACGTTGAGCTTGACCAACACCATTCCCCGCGCCTCCAGGGCGCCCTCGAGGAGGGTGTGGAGCTGGCCCATGGCGTGGGCTTTCTCAGGGTCGGCGACGGCGGCGGGGTTGGCCACCAGCTCGGTGTGGGACACGAGCAGGGTGTCGATGATGCGCAGCCCCGCCGCCCGCAGGGCCCTGCCCGTCTCGGTGATCTCCACGACGGCGTCGGCGATGTCGGGCACCTTCGCCTCGGTCGCTCCGTAGGAGAGGCGGACGTCGGCCTCGACACCCTGTTCGTGCAGGAACCGTCGGGTCAGCTCGGGGTACTCCGTCGAGACCCTGGACCCGGGGGCGAGCTCTTTGGCGCTCTGCACCGGCGAGTCCTCGTCGACGGCCAGGACCACCCGGACCGGGTTGCGGCTGGCCTTGGAGTAGGCGAGGCGACCAAGCGAGACCAGTTCGGCGCCGGTCTCCTCGATCCAGTCACGACCGGTCACCCCGAGGTCGAACAACCCGTCGGCGACGTAGCGGGGAATCTCCTGGGGGCGCAGGATGCGAACCTCGTCGATGCGGGGATCGTCGATCGAGCCCCGGTAGTCCACCTCCGAGCCTCGACCCACAGCCAGGTCGGCGGCGGCGAACAGCTCGAGCGTCGCCCGCTCGAGGGACCCCTTGGGAAGGACGAGGCGCAGCACTACCTGCTCGCCACCGGGCGGCTCCTCACGACGCGCCCCCGCCTTTCGGCAGCTGACGAAGGAGGTCGGCCATCTCGATGGCGGCGAGGGCGGCATCGAAGCCCTTGTTCCCCGCCTTGGTCCCGGCGCGCTCGATGGCCTGCTCGACCGTATCGGTCGTGAGCACGCCGAAGAGGACCGGCACGCCGGTGTCCAGCTGGGCCCGCTGCAGTCCGGCCGCGCACTGACCGGCCACGTGCTCGTAGTGGTCGGTGGCGCCCCGGATCACGGCGCCGAGACAGACCACGGCGTCGACCTCGCCCGACGCCGCGAGCCGACGGGCGACGAGCGGCAGCTCGAACGCCCCGGGCGCCCAGGCCACGGTGATCGACGATGCGTCCACCCCGTGGCGGACCAGGCCGTCGTAGGCGCCGTCGAGCAGCCGGTCGGTCACCAGACGGTTGAACCGGCTGCACGCGACCGCGACCCGCATCCCGTCGCCTCGGAGCCGCCCCACGTAGGCCCCGCGATCGTCGGAGCGCCCGGGTGGAGCGGTGTGCTCAGAGGACGTCATCGAGTCCCTCCAGCAGATGACCCATCCGCTCCCGCTTGGCCCGGAGGTACTGGATGTTCTCCGGGTTGGGAGACGACTCGAGCGGAACCCGCTCGACGATGTCGAGCCCGAACCCCTCCAGGCCGCCGTACTTGGCTGGGTTGTTGGTCATCAGGCGCATGGTCGTGATACCCAGGTCGACGAGGATCTGGGCTCCGATACCGTACTCGCGGCTGTCGACCGGCAGGCCCAATTCCACGTTGGCGTCGACCGTGTCCCGGCCCTGCTCCTGGAGCGTGTAGGCGCGCAGCTTGTGCTTGAGCCCGATGCCGCGGCCCTCGTGACCCCGCAGGTAGACGACCACACCGAGGTCCTCCTCGGCGATGAGGCGAATGGCGGCGTCGAGCTGCGGGCCGCAGTCGCAGCGGAACGACCCGAAGACGTCGCCGGTGAGGCACTCGCTGTGCACCCGCACGAGGACGTTGTCCTCACCCTGGACCGCGCCCCGCACCAGGGCCAGGTGCTGCTCCTCGTCCAGCACCGACTCGTAGGCGAAGCAGGTGAAATCGCCGTACGTGGTCGGGATCCGGGCCTCACTGACCCGGCGGACCAGCTTGTCCTTCTGCCGGCGGTAGTGGATGAGGTCGGCGATGGAGATCACCAGCAGGTCGTGCTCCTTGGCGAACCGCTCGAGCTCCACCAGGCGGGCCATGCCCGTCTTGTCGGCGTTGACGACCTCGCACAGCACTGCCGCCGGGTACAGGTGGGCGGCCCGCGCCAGGTCGACCGCCGCCTCGGTGTGACCGGCCCGCTTGAGCACGCCGCCCGGTCGGTATCGCAGCGGCAGGATGTGGCCCGGACGGGCCAGGTCACCGGGCCGGGTGCCAGGGTCGATCAGCGCCTTGATGGTGGCAGCCCGGTCGGCGGCGGAGATGCCCGTGGTGGTGCCGTGGCGGTAGTCGACGGTGACGGTGAAGGCGGTGCGCTGCGACTCGGTATTGGACGTCACCATCAGCGGCAGGTCCAGCTGGTCGAGACGGTCGCCCGTCATGGGGACGCAGATGAGGCCGGAGGTGTGGGCCAGGAAGAACGCGATCTTCTCCGGCGTGACCGCTTCTGCGGCCATGATGAGGTCGCCCTCGTTCTCCCGGTCCTCGTCGTCGACCGCGACCACCATGTCGCCGCGACCGATGGCGGCGATGGCGTCGTCGATCCGGGCCATCGGCATGTCAGGGACCTCCCTGGTCGTTGCGAGCCCCGCCACTGACCAGCAGGCGCTCGGTGTACTTGGCGATCACGTCGATCTCGAGGTTCACCGCGTCGCCGGGCCCCTTGTGCCCCAACGTGGTGGCTCGCGCGGTATGGGGCACGATGGCGGCGCTGAGGCTGTCCGCGGTCACGTCCACCACCGTGAGGCTGACCCCGTCCACGGTGATCGATCCTTTCTCGACCACGTAGCGGAGCACGGCCTCGGGAGCGCGTACGCGCAGCGCGGGCGCCGGCTCCACGATCGTCCCGACGGCATCCACGTGGCCCTGGACCAGGTGACCCCCCAGCCGGTCCGACAGCCGCACGGGCCGTTCGAGGTTCACCGGATCGCCGGGAGCGAGCCCGTCGAGGTTGGTCCGGGACAACGTCTCGTCGACGGCGTCTGCCGCCCAACACCCCTCGCCGGTCGCCGTCACGGTGAGGCAGCACCCGTTGACGGCGATCGAGTCACCCACCCGGGCGTCCTCGGACACAAGCGGAGCCTCGAACAACAGGCGACCGCCGTCGCTCGCTCGCACCCGCCCGAGCTCTTCCACGATGCCGGTGAACACGCGCTCCTACCTCCCCGCCTCGGTCCCGGCCAGGGCCGCCTCGGCCTGGGCGCCCGGTTGCTTGCCAGGGGGTGCGAGCTCGACGCGGAGATCCTCTCCGAGGCGCTCGATCGACCGCATGCGACCGCGCCACAACCCTCCGATCGTGGGGGCACCGGGACCCTCGAACACCGGGCGGCCGTCCGAACCGCCCAGGAGCGCCGGCGCGAGGTAGATGACATAGCGGTCCACCAGCCCTGAGGCGTGGAAGTCGTGCGCCACGGTCGGCCCTCCCTCGACCAGGACCTGGAGGATCTGTCGGCGCCCCAGGTCCTCCAGCACCTCGCCGAGATCGCCGATCAGCTCCACCGCCGGATGGATCTTGGCCCCGGCCGGCGCCCGCCCCAGGACCACCCGCAGGGGTTGGCGCTCAGGGGCGTCGCCGCCCGCAAGTCGCACGGTGAGCTCGGGGTCGTCGGCCCGCACCGTGCCGGCCCCCACGAGGACGGCGTCGCTCTCCGACCGGAGCCGGTGGGCGTCGGCGCGGGCCTCGGGGCCGGTGATCCACCGGCTGGTGCCGTCGGGGGCCGCTACCCGCCCGTCGAGGGTCGCGGCCAGCTTCAGCACCACCCAGGGCCGGCCCGTCCGGCGCTGCTTGAGGTAGGGGGCGAGCTGGTCCTCGACGGCGCCGGCCTCGATCCCGACCGAGACCTCGATCCCGGCCTGGCGCAGGCGCTCCAGCCCCCGCCCCGACACGCGGGGATCAGGGTCGAGGACACCCACGACCACCCTGGACACGCCGGCGGCGGCGATGGCATCGGCGCAGGGCCCGGTGCGACCGACGTGTGAGCATGGCTCCAGCGTGCAGTACAGGGTCGCTCCCCGCGCTCCCTCGCCCGCTTCGGCCAGGGCTGCGGCCTCGGCGTGGGCCTGGCCCGGGCCGGAGTGGGCGCCCTCGAACGTCGAGGCACCGGACACGATCACGCATCCGACCCAAGGGTTGGGCGAGGTCCGGGTGCGGACGGAAGCCGCCAGCTCGACCGCCCGCTGCATGGCTGCTTCGTCGCGCATGATGTGTCTCTTGACCGCTCAGTCTAGTGTTCGGTCGGACGCCCGGCTAGCAGGTCGAGGGCGTGCGGGAGGGTGTCGAGGACGGCATCCACGCACTCGACAGCCCCCGCCGGCGATCCGGGGGTGTTGAGCACGATGCACCGGCCCAGGGTGCCGGCGACACCCCTCGACAGCCGACCTCGGGGGCTCACCAGGCGCATGGCCTCGGCCAGGCCGGGAGCGTCACGGTCGAGCACGGCCCGGGTGCCTTCGGGGGTCAGGTCCCGCGCCCCGAAGCCAGTGCCCCCGGTGGTGACCACGAGGCCCTCGAAGTCCGTCGCCAGGCGGCGCAGGGCGTCGGAGACCGCCTCGGCCCCGTCGGCCACTGACTGCCGATCGGTCACGTCGAACCCTGCGGCAGCCAGACGCTCTCCGAGTGCCCGCCCCGATCGGTCTTCCCGGGTGCCAGCGACGACGCCGTCGGAGACCGTGAGCACCTTCGCCGTCAGCGGCGAGCTCACCGGCCGGCCCGCTCGTGCTCTCCCTCGGCGGCGCGCTGCAGGAGACGGGCCGCCTCCTGGGGATCGTCCTGGCCGAAGACCGCCGTTCCCGCGGCGAAGACCTCCGCCCCGGCACGGGCGGCCACCGGCAGGGTGTGCGACTCGATGCCGCCATCGACCTCGATGGCGACGGCCAACCCCCGGCGGTCGATCTCGGCCCGGGTGCGCTCGACCTTGGGCATCACCTCGGCCATGAAGGTCTGTCCCCCGAAGCCGGGGAAGACCGTCATCAGCAGGACGAGGTCGATCCGGTCCAGATACCCGGCGACGGCCTCGAACGGCGTGTCGGGGTTCACGGCCACGCCGACGCTGAGTCCGAGGCTGCGCATCTCGCCGATGAGGGACTCGGTGTCACCGGCCTCGACGTGCACGGTGCAGTGGTCGGCGCCCGCCCCCCGGAAGGCCTCGAGGAAGTCGCCCGGGTTGGTCATCATCAGATGGCAGTCGAAATAGAGCTTCGTGCGCCGACGCAGCGCGGCCACGACCGGGGGCCCGACGGTGATGTTGGGCACGAAATGCCCGTCCATCACGTCGACGTGGAGCCAGTCCACCTGATCGCCCAGCCTCGCGACATCATCGGCCAGGGCCGCGTAATCGGCGGCGAGGATGGATGGCGCGATCCGGATCATCGCCCGGGAGCCTACCGGTGACTAGGAGTCGCTCCAGCGAAGCCGGAGCACGTACATACCGTCGGTGCCCGCCGCCTGGGGCAGGAGCAGCGCGCCGCGCCCCCGCGCCGTCCAGGGCGCACCGGGGGCTTCGAGCGCCACGAGCTCGGGGTGCTGCTTCGCCAGCCAATCGTCGATGGCGACCGTCTCTGTGTTCGTCATGGTGCACGCGCTGTACACCAGGGTCCCGCCAGGGTGCAGATACCCTGCTGCGCTCTGGAGGAGCTCACGCTGCAGCACCGCCAAGCGCTCGACGTCATCCGGCGCAACGCGCCAGCGGGCGTCCGGGCGTCGACGCAGGGCGCCCAGGCCTGAGCACGGCGCATCGACCAGCACACGGTCGAAGACCGCGGAGCGCACCGGGGGCCGCCGTGCGTCGGCCACGATGGCGTTGACGTTGGGCAGCCCGAGCCGCCGGGCGTTGTCGTTGACGATGCGGGCCCTCGTCTCGCGCACATCGCCCGCAACCACAAGCGACGGACGACCGGTCGAGCCGGCCATGAACGTGGCCTTGCCACCGGGCGCCGCGCACAGGTCGGCGACCCTGTCGCCGGGACCCGCGCCGATCAGAGCCGCCACCCACTGCGACGCCTCGTCCTGGACGTAGCCGTCATCTCGCTCCGCGACCACAGCGGGACGGTTCATCTCGGCCAGCGCGGCCATGCTCGCCGACGCGCCGAGGTCCTCGGTGAGGCGCTCGACAACCCAGTCCGGGTAGCTCAGCCCGGTCGCCGCGTCTGGCCACTCCGGCGGCGTCGCTGCGGCCACCTTGCGCAACACGGCGTTGACGAGCCCCCGCGCGCGCAACGGTGCGGCGTCGACGGTCGCGGACACGGCGGCGTGCGGCGGCGTGCCGGCCACGGCCAGCTGGTAGGCACCGAGGCGCAAGGCGGCACGGACGTCGTCGTCGAGCGACCGGCGGACATGGGGTGCGAGGAGCCAGTCGCAGGCTCGCCGCATACGAGTCGTCCCGTAGACGAGCTCGGTCGTGAAGGCCCGGTCCCGGGTCGACAGCCCGCTCCTCCCGAGCAGGCCGGGGAGCACCAGGTTGGCGTAGGCGCCGTGCTCGATCTGCACCAACGCGTCCAGTGCCACGCCTCTCGATGTCTTGGGCCCGGCGGAAACACTCACGTGCCGAGCACCTCCCCCTCCGCCAGGCGGGCGCCCCGCAGCCACGAGTCAGCCGGGACGACGCCGCGGCCCTCCGGCTTCACCGCCACCAGCTCCAGGGCGCCGTCGCCCGTCGCCACTCCGAGGCCCTCGAGCTGCCCAGGCGATCCCGGCGACGGCGGGCGGGGCGCCACCCGGGCCCGGACCACCTCCAGTCGTCGGCCCCGCACGGTGGTCCAGGCCCGGCCGAGACGGACCAGTCGGTGGAGCTCGACGGCCGGCCGGGACCAGTCGAGGTGGAGCTCGGCGGGATCGAGCTTGGCCGCATAGGTCGGCTCGCCGGTCTGGGGGCGCGGTGTCGGCAGGCTCTCCCGGCCACGCTCGAGCGCCGTCACGAGGAGCTCGGTGCCGACGTCGGTCAGTCGTCGCCGCAGCTCCTCGGCGGTCTCCTCGGGCCCGATGACGACGCGCTCGCACGAGTAGACATCACCGGTGTCGAGTCCCTCCTCCAGCGCCATGAGGCACACGCCGGTCTCGGCGTCGCCGGCGAGGATGGCCCGCTCGACGGGCGCCGCCCCCCGCCATCGGGGAAGAAGCGAGAAGTGGACGTTGACCATGTCCAGTTCGGCCAGCACGTGCGGCTTCACGAGCCGGCCGAAGGCCACCACCACACCCAGCTCGGCCCCCACGGTCAGCACGTCGTCGACCTTGGCGCTCACCGGGAGGCCGAGCTCCACCGCCGCCGCCTTCACCGGGCTCGGGCTCAGCTGAGGTCCCCGACCGCGGCGGCGGTCCGGCCGGGTGACGACCAGGGCGACGTCGTGACCGGCGGCGACCAGGGCCCGGAGCGCCGGCACGGCGATCCCGGGGGTGCCGAGGAAGGCGAGGCGGGCCAGGGCGCCCCTTAACGGCCCGCCGGCCGCCCGTTGCCGGGCAGGCTCAGCGTGCGCTCCCGCAAGGTGCGCATGGCCTCCTTGCGTTGCTCGCTGTCGAGGCGCTCGAGGAGGAGCATGCCGTCGAGGTGGTCCACCTCGTGCTGGAACACCCGGGCCAACAGCTCGTCGGCCTCGATCGACAACTCCCGGCCGTCGAGGTCGCGGCCTCGCAGGTGCACCTGCCCGGGTCGGACGACTGGCCAGAACAGGCTCGGCACCGAGAGGCAGCCCTCCTCGTAGGTCCACTCGCCTCTGTGGTCGGAGATCACCGGGTTGATCACGACGCGGGGGCCGTCGCCCACGTCGTAGACGAACAGGCGCTTCTGCACGCCGACCTGGGGAGCGGCGAGCCCCACACCGGGGGCCGCCCGCATGGTCTCGATCATGTCGTCGACAAGGCGGACGATCGACTCGTCGACGGTCTCGACCTCGGGGGTGCGCTGCTTGAGCACCGGGTCGCCAAAGGTCCTGATCGGAAGAAGGGCCACCACGAGCACTCTAGGCCCGCCCGGGAGGCGGGCCAGCAGAGGCACCGCAGGCGCGAAGCGCCAAGGCCCGCCCGGGAGGCGGGCCAGCAGAGGCGCCGCAGGCGCGAAGCGCCAAGGCCCGCCCGGGAGGCGGGCCTGCTAGCTAGCCCGCCCGGGAGGCGGGCCAGCAGGTCACGCCCGCAGCGGATCGACCTCGATGCGAAGTCGCCCGGGCGGACGGGGCGCGGCGGCCAGCGCGTCGCACAGGACCCGATGATCGGGCGCCCGGATCAGCCAGCGTCCGTCGTCGGGACCGAGCACGTCGACCGCCCGGGTGTCGAGCCCGGCCGCGTAGCGCTCGCCGGACGAGCCGGAGACGAGAGCAAGGGCGGTGGCCGGGGGCAATCCGAGGGCCGATCGCCGCTCGCCGTCGACGGCGGCCAGGCGTCCCGGATCGGCGTGGAGGGAGGCGTCGATCACCTCGTTCCCCGGCAACCGGGTCTGCACGACGATCCGACCTCCCCCCCGGCCCCCTACCAGGCGCGAGGCCCGTGCCAGCAGGGCCAGGGCCTGCTCGCTGGCCCGAAACCGGGGAGCCAACAGCTCCTGATCGAAGTCGAGGAAGACGACGGTTCCCGCCCCCCGAATGCGGTGGAGCACGGCCTCGGTACCCACGAGAACGGGAGCGTCCAGGTTGACGTCGACGGTGCGCGAGCTCACCTCGCCGACGGGCATCCCCGCCAGCGCCTCCAGCTCGTCCCGGGCCTTCGCCACGCCGGGCCGGAGGGCCCGCCACCGCCGTGATCCGCACGACGCGCACACGTCCGGACGCTCCTCACCACAGCGCCGGCACCGGAAAGCGGCGGTGGTATCGGCCTGGGCCAGGGGGCCCTGGCAGCGCTCGCAGCGAGCCAGCTCACCGCAGGCTCCGCAGGCGAGGAGCCGAGCGCGACCGGTTCTGTTGAGCACGCACACCACGCGCTCGCTGGGCGTCGCGCCCGCCGCCCGGGCCACAGTGACCAGCCGTTCGGAGAACAGCCCCGACCTCGGATCCTCCTTCCGGCGGTCGACGACCTCGAGCGTTGCCCACCCCTGCCGCTCGGCCCGGCGCGATCCCGTGACGAGCCGACCCCAGTCCAGCTGCTCGAGAGTCGGGCAGGGGGAGACGAGCAGGCACGGGGCGCCGGACCGCGCTGCCCGCTCCGCGGCCACGACCCAGGCGTTCCATGTCGGGGCCCGCTCCTCGGTGTGCCCCTCGTCGTGGGCGTCGAGCACGACCGCGCGCGACAACTTCGGCACCCGAGCCCAGGCCGCCGATCTGGTGCCGACGGCCACCCGGCCGCCGGCCGCGGCCTCCGCCCAGCCGGCGGGCAGGAGCGCGACGGAGTGACCGCGGCGACCGAGGCGGTCGGCAGTGCGGGCCGCCCAGTCCTGGCTCGGCACCACGACCAGTGCCCCCTCGCCGGCCGCGCGGTCGGCGACCGCCCTCTCGACCAGGGGGAAGGGGTCCGCGGCCGGAGGCAGTCGGACGACGGACCGGCGGTGCGCCATGGCCTCGGCGACGACACCTTCCTCCAGATCACCCGCCGGGCCCGAGGTGGCGCGGGAGGCGTCGCTGCGGGCTGCCTGGGGTAGCTCCCGAACCGCTCTCGGCGGAGAGGCGGTGGCCAGGAACGCGCCGGTGCGCCCCGCCCAGCGCCACGCCGCCCAACCAGCCAGCTCCACGAGATCGGCCGCCGGGCCCAGGCCGGTCACTCCGGCGATCGGCCGCAGCACGACACCCTCCGGGGGCGTGACGCGGTCCGCCACCACCCAACCGCCGACGCGTCGTCCGTGGAGGCCGATCCTCACCCGGACGCCGACCGAGACGCGGTCGTCGAACTTCGGAGGAACCAGGTAGTCGAACGGCCGGTCGATGCCCGCCACGTCGGGCAGCACCCGGACGACCCGGCGGTCGGCCGACTGCCGGCGCCGGCCGTCCTCGCGAGCCGCCCTTCCGGGGCGGCCGTCCGGGTCGGCGGTCGGGACGCCGCCTAGAGACCCAACGACCGCTTCACGTCCTCGAGGCGCGGGGTGGCCTCCCAGGTGAACTCCTTGTCCGGCCGCCCGAAGTGGCCATAGGCGGCGGTGCGCCGGTAGATGGGGCGCAACAGGTCGAGGTCGCGGATGATGGCCGCCGGCCGGAGGTCGAAGACCTCCCTGACCGCGCCCACGATGGCCGCCGGGTCCACCGTCTCGGTCCCGAAGGTCTCGACCATGACCGAGACGGGCTGGGCCACGCCGATGGCGTAGGCCACCTGGATCTCGCATCGACGGGCCGCACCGGCGGCCACGATGTGCTTGGCCACCCATCGGGCGGCGTAGGCGGCCGAGCGGTCGACCTTGCTTGGGTCCTTGCCCGAGAAGGCGCCGCCGCCGTGGCGAGCTGCGCCACCATAGGTGTCCACGATGATCTTGCGCCCCGTGAGGCCCGTGTCGGCGTGCGGGCCGCCGAGCTCGAACAGGCCCGTCGGGTTGGCGAGCACGTTCATGGAGTCGACGTCGAGGTCGGTCGGAAGCAACGGGTGGATCACGTGCTCCCGCAGATCGGGCAGGAGCAGCGTGTCCAGATCGATCCCCGGCTGGTGCTGGGTGGAGATGAGGATGGTGTCGAGCCGGATGGGACGGTTGTCCTCGTACTCCACGGTCACCTGGGTCTTGCCGTCAGGCCGGAGGTAGGGCAGCACGCCCGCCCGGCGGACCTCCGACAGGCGGTGGGCCAACCGGTGCGCCAACCAGATGGGCATGGGCATGAGGTCGGGTGTCTCGTCCGAGGCGAAGCCGAAGACCATGCCCTGGTCCCCCGCGCCCTGGGCGTTGAGCTGGTCCTCGCCGCCCTTGCCGGACCGCAGCTCCCACGCCGAGGTCACACCCTGGCCGATGTCCGTGGACTGCTCGTCGATGGACACGACGACCCCGCAGGTGTGACCGTCGAAGCCGAACGACTCGCGGTCGTAGCCCACGCTGCACACGGTGTCCCGCACCAGGCGGGCGATGTCGACGTACCCGATGGTGGTGATCTCGCCGGCGACCACCACGAGCCCGGTGGTGAGGAGCGTCTCGCAGGCGACGCGGCCATTGGGGTCCTCGGTCAAGATGGCGTCGAGCACGGCGTCGGAGACCTGGTCCGCCATCTTGTCGGGGTGACCCTCGGTCACAGACTCGGACGTGAAGGTGTAACGGGTGCTCATGACGATCTCCTTGCCCAACGGGCGACCACGGTGTCCAGCACGGCGCGGGCCACCGTCTGCTTGTCTGTCAAGCCGACCTCGTGCTCGGTTCCGTCGGCGGCGATGATGACGACGGCGTTGGTGTCGTGCTCGAACCCGACGCCTGGAGCAGACACATCGTTCGCCACGATGAGGTCGATGCCCTTGTCGGCAAGCTTCGCCGCGGCCCGGGCGACGACCTCCCGGGTGTCCGCCGCGAAGCCGACGAGGGTCTGTCCGGGCCGCCGGCGGCGACCGAGGGCGGCCAGGATGTCAGGGGTCGGCTCGAGCACGATCTCGGGTACCCCGTCCGCTTTGCTGAGCTTGTCGTTGGCGACCGACTTGGGTCGGAAGTCCGCCACCGCGGCCGCCATCACGAGGATCTCGGCGTCGTCGCTGCGCTCGAGCAGGGCAGTCTCCATCTCCACGGCCGTCTCGACGGGCACGACATCGACGCCCGGCGCCGCAGGCCGCTGGGTCGTCGTCACCAACGTGACCAGCGCGCCGCGGCGCGCCGCCTCGTCGGCCACGGCATGACCCTGCTTGCCCGACGAGCGGTTCCCGATGAAGCGGACCGGATCGATGGGCTCCCGTGTTCCCCCCGCGCTGACCAACACGTGCAGCCCGTCCAGGTCGCCACCGACCCCGGCCAGCGCCGCAGTGACCGCGGCGAGCACCGTCTCGGGCTCGGCCAGGCGCCCGGCCCCCACGTCGCCGCCAGCCAGATGGCCGACGCCAGGCTCGACCACCCGCACCCCCCGGCGGCGCAGGATCGCCAGGTTGTCCTGCACCGCGGGGTGCTCCCACATCTCGGTGTGCATAGCCGGCGCCAGCACCACCTCGGCCCGGGTGGCCAGGAGGGTGGCGCTCAGCAGGTCGTCGGCCAACCCGTGCGCGTAGCGACCGATGAGCCTCGCCGTCGCCGGAACCACGAGCACCAGATCGGCCGACTGGCCAAGTCTGGTGTGGGGAATCGGGTCGTCGTCCTCCCACAGCGACGAGCGCACGCGCTCCGACGCCAGGGCCGAGAACGTCACCTCGCCCACGAACCGCCTGGCGTCCTCTGACAGCACCGGAATGACGTGGCACCCTTCGTCCACCAGCCGCCGGCACACCTCCACTGCTTTGTAGGCGGCGATGCCCCCGGTGACGCCGAGGACGATGCGCCGGCCCGAGAGCGCAGACGTCTTTCCGGGCCGGCCTCCCGGGCCGGCCGTGTTTCCGGGCCGGCCTCCCGGGCCGGGCGTGCGCCCGCCTGCCTCCCCAGCCATCACTCCGTCGGCCTCCCCGCCGGCCCGACGGCTACTTGACCGACTCCTCGACGTCCTCGGGCCGCACGTAGACGATCTTGCTGGCCGCCACCTCTTCCATGGCGATCGACAACGGCTTGCGCGACACCGAGGTCACCTGGGGGGGCACGATGGCGCCCAGCCCGTCGCCCAGCTGGTTGAAGTACGAGTTGATCTGACGGCCCCGCTTGGCAGCCAGGGTGACCAGGGTGAACTTCGAGTCGACCTTGTCGAGCAGGTCCTCGACGGCTGGTTCCATCATCGTGCTGCGGCGTTCGGCCATCTGACTCCTTCGGGGCGCGCTTCCTCAGGAACCGCGATGAGCAGCCAGTATACCGAGCAGCTCCCCCACGGCCTGATCGGCGGAGTCGTTCACGACCACGTGATCGGCGATCCGACGGCCCTCGGACTCCTCCCGGGCCGCCAGCTCCAGCCGGCGGGCTACGTGCTCCTCGTCGTCACCCCGGACCCGGAGCCGCTCGGCCTGGGCATCCGGCGTGGGTGCCACCAGCAGGACGACCACGGCGGTCGGGTCGGCCTCCCGGATCTGACGGGCTCCCTGCACGTCGATCTCCAGCAGCACATCGTGGCCCGGCGGGGCATCCGCCGTGGGCGTGCCGTACAGGTGCCCGAGGTAGGACGCGGACTCGAGGAAGCCCCCCTCCCGGAGCCGGGACTCGAAGGTGGCGCGGTCGACGAAGCAGTACGCGTTGGCGCCCTCTCCTGGGCGACGCGGTCGGGTGGTCCACGACCGGCTCAGCCACAGCGCCGGGTCGGCGCTGGCCAGTCGCTCGGCGACGGTGCTCTTGCCGACCCCTCCCGGACCGGAGATCACGACGATCAGGAGCGGGCAGTCTCCCGAAGCAGGGCCTCTCGCTGGTTGACGCCGAGTCCCTGCACGCGGCGGGACTCGCTGATCCCGATGTCCTCCATCATCCGGCGGGCTTTCACCTTGCCGAGACCGGGAAGCGACTCGAGGACGGAGATGACCTTCATCTTCCCGACGGTGTCGTTCTGCCCGCCCTGCTCGAGCAGCTCCTCGAGGCTGAGCGAGCCCATCTTGAGCTTCTCTTTCAGCTCCGCCCGCGCTCGACGGGCAGCGGCCGCCTTCTCCAGAGCGGCCTGGCGCTGATCCGGTGACAGAGAGGGGGGGCGAGGCATGACGCGCACCATAGCGCCACCAGACCGTGCCCGTCGTCCGAGCGGGGGGTTATACGGCCAGCGAGGAGGCCAACGCCTCGGCCGCCGCCTCGGGGTCATCGGCGGCCGTCACGGCCCGGCCGACGACCAGCAAGTCGGCTCCGGCGCTCAGGGCCGCGTGTGGCGTGGCCGCTCGAGACTGATCGTCGTGCGCCGTCCCCGCCGGTCGGATACCGGGGACAACGGCGAGCAGCGGCGGGGCGAGGCGCTTCGCCGTGCCGATGTCCTCGGCCGCACACACCACGCCACCGCACCCGGCCTCCGCAGCGACGAGGACGCGCCCGGCGACAACACCCTCACCCGGCTCTCGAACACTGGTGAGCACGGTCACGCCCAGCGCCGACGGCGGGCTTGCTCCGATCGACGCCGCGCCCTCGGCCAGGCCCTCCACCCCGGCCCGCAGCATGGCAGTGCCGCCCTCGGCATGGAGGGTGAGGTAGCGAGCGCCGCGTCGACCGAGCGCCCGGGCGGCTCGTCCCACGGTGGTGGGGATGTCGTGCAACTTGAGGTCGAGGAGGACGGGGAAGCCGAGCCGGGCGAGCTCGTCGACGGCGCGGGGACCCGCGGCCCCGAACAGCTCCAGGCCGACCTTGGCCACGGAGAACCAGGGTTCGAGACGACGGGCCAGCCCGACGGCGACGTCGAGGTCGTCGACATCGAGCGCCAGGGCGAGATGCTCGCGTGCGGGCTCAGCCATGGGCCGCTCCGATCAGCTCGGCGAGACGGGTGACGTCGTGGTCCTGGCACCACCGGGCCACCTCGGCGAGGACCCGAGACGGAGCCCGGGGGTTGGCGAAGGTGGCCGTGCCGACCTGGACGGCGGCGGCTCCCGCGAGCACCAGCTCGACGGCGTCAGTTCCCCTTGTCACCCCGCCGACGCCGACGATGGAAGCGGTGGGAAACGCGGCGCGACAGTCGTGCACGGCGCGCACCGCGATCGGATGAATGGCCGGTCCGGAGAGCCCCCCGCCACCGGCGCCCAGGCGCGGGACGCGGGTCTCGGGATCGATGGCCAGACCCAGCACGGTGTTGACCAGGGTGAGCGACTCGGCCCCGGCGTCCAGCGCGGCGCCGGCGATCTCGCACAGGTCGGCCACGTTGGGGCTGAGCTTGGCCCAGCAGGGCCGGCCTCCGGCTGCGCTGGCCGAGACGGCCTCGGCGGTGGCGGTCGGTGAGTGGGCGAACATCTGCCGGCGGTCCTCGAGGTTGGGACAGCTCACGTTGACCTCGATGGCCACGACCTCGGGCGGGGCATCGGACAGCATCGTCGCCGCCTTGGCGAAGTCGTCGACCCGCTGCCCCCAGATGCTGGCGACCACCCTGGCGCCCGTCTCGAGCAGCGGCGGAAGGTCGCGCTCCAGCCATGACTCGACTCCCGGCCCCTGGAGGCCGACGCTGTTGAGCATCCCGGCGCTGGTGCCGTGCACCCGGGGGGCCGGGTTGCCGGGGTAGGGCTCGGCCGACAGTGACTTGACTACCACGGCCCCGAGCGACCCGAGCTCTATGTAGGAAGCCAGCTCGGCGCCGTGACCGGACGTCCCCGAGGCCGTCATGATCGGGTTGGGAAGCGCCAGTGACCCGACCTGTGTGCGGAGATCGACCGGCGGGTGGGCCCGTCTCACGATGTCCGTCTCACAGGGGCAGCCGCAGCTGGTCGCCCTGGTGCAGCTCCTGCAGCGACCGCACCGTCAACGGGTGGCCGGCCCAGTCGGCGATCCCGGCGGCCGCGGCGCGCGCCGCCGCCACCGTGGTCAGGCAGGGCACGCCGTGCACGCTGGCCGCGGTACGGATGTGAGCGCCGTCGGCGCGTGGTCCGCGACCGCGAGGGGTGTTCACCACCAGCTTGACCTTGCCGCTGGCGATGAGCTCGATGGCATCGACGCCCTCGTCATCGCCTCTGCGCCTCGCCTCCCCCACCTTGGCCACCACTGTCTCCACGGGCACGCCGTGCTCCTCGAGGTACGCTGCCGTCCCGCCGGTGGCAGCGAGCGAGAAGCCGAGCTCGACGAAGCGGACGGCGGCGCCGAGGCCGGTCGACTTGTCGCGATCGGCCAGTGAGAGGAACACGGCGCCGGCGTCCGGGAGGCGCGCTCCGGCCGCCATCTGGCTCTTGGCGAAGGCGAGGCCGAAGGTCCGGTCGACGCCCATCACCTCTCCGGTCGAGCGCATCTCTGGTCCCAGCAGCGTGTCGACGTCCGGGAACCGTCCGAAGGGCAGCACCGCTTCCTTCACGCTGACGCGATCGCCGCCGCCCGGCGATCCCAGCATTCCCTCTGCCCGCAGCTCGGCAAGCGTGGCCCCCAGGATCACCCGGGCGGCAACCTTGGCGAGGGGCACGCCGGTGGCCTTGGCCACGAACGGCACTGTCCGGCTGGCCCGCGGGTTCGCCTCGATAACGAACACCTGCCCCTGCTTGACCGCGTACTGGACGTTGATCGGCCCCCGAACATCGAGAGCGTCAGCGATGGCCCGGGTGTAACTCTCGATCACCTCCAAGGTGGACGCGGGCAAGGTTGGCGGCGGGATCACACACGCCGAGTCGCCGGAGTGCACGCCCGCCTCCTCGACGTGCTCCATCACGGCGCCGATCACGGTCTCGCCAACGCGGTCGCGCACGGCGTCGACGTCCACCTCGATGGCATCTTCGAGGAACCGATCCACGAGCACAGGCCGCTCGGCCGACAGGCCGCCCTCGCGCCCGAGGGAGCCGGCGGCGCCCGTACCCCCGAACGGGGCCAGGGCAGCCATCGCCTGCCGCAGGCCCGGCTCGTCGTAGACGATCTCCATGGCCCGGCCCCCGAGCACGTAGCTGGGGCGCAGCAGGGCCGGGTAGCCGATCCGCCCGAGCACGGCCAGGGCCTCGTCGACCGACGTCGCGGTCGCCCCCGCCGGCTGGGGGATCTCCAGGCGGGCGCACAGCGCGCTCCACCGCTCCCGGTCCTCGGCCAGGTCGATGGCGTCCGGGCTCGTGCCCAGCACCAGATGACGGGGGAGCCGACCAGCCAGCTTGAGAGGGGTCTGCCCGCCAAGGCCCACGATCACCCCGACGACGCGGCCGCCCGCCTCGGCGGCCGAGTGCTCGGCGTCGATGACGTTGCGCACCTCCTCCTCTCCCACAGGCTCGAAGTAGAGGCGATCGCTGGTGTCGTAGTCCGTCGAGACGGTCTCGGGGTTGGAGTTGACCATGACGGTCTCGTAGCCCGCCTGGCGCAGGGCGAAGCTCGCCTGCACGCAGCAGTAGTCGAACTCGATCCCCTGGCCGATGCGGTTGGGTCCCGACCCGAGCACGATCACCGTCGGTCGGCGACTGGGTCGGACCTCGTCCTCGTCCTCGTAGGTCGAGTAGTGGTACGGCGTCGCCGCCTCGAACTCGGCGCCACAGGTGTCGACGGTCTTGAAGGTGGGTCGCACGCCGGCGGCGAGGCGGGCTCGGCGGACGGCATCTTCCGTCGAGACGAGCAGGCGCGCCAGCTGCGCGTCCCCGAACCCCAGGCGCTTGGCCCGCCGCCAGTCGCTCCGGCTCATGTCCCGGACGTTGCCGCCAGCCAGGCGCTCCCGCTCGTCCACGATGCGCCCGATCTGGCCGAGGAACCAGTGGTCGACCCCGGTAGCCGAGGCCAGGCGATCGCCGCCGATCCCGCGGCGCAGGGCCGCCTCCAGTTGGAAGGGCCGATCCGGAGTCGCCACCGACGCCCGCCGCACGAGCTCGTCGTCAGACAGCGAGTCGAGGGCAGTCTCGCCTGGGTCGCAGTTCAGGCCCCAACGGCCGTGCTCGAGGGAACGGAGGGCCTTCTGCAGGGACTCGGGGAAGGTGCGGCCGATGGCCATGGCCTCGCCCACCGACTGCATGCTGGCCCCCAGGGCGTCGGGGATCCCGGGGAACTTCTCGAACGCCCAGCGCGGGACCTTTGTCACGACGTAGTCGATGGTGGGCTCGAAGCTGGCGGGTGTCTCGCGCGTGATGTCGTTGGCGATCTCGTCCAGCGTGTAGCCGACGGCCAACCGGGCCGCGATCTTTGCGATGGGAAACCCGGTCGCCTTGGAGGCCAACGCGCTCGAGCGGGACACGCGCGGGTTCATCTCGATCACCACCATGTCGCCGCGCTCGGGATCGACGGCGAACTGGATGTTGGAGCCGCCGGTCTCGACCCCGATGCGACGGATGCACGCGAAGGCTGCGTCGCGCATCCGCTGGTACTCGACGTCGGCCAGCGTCTGGATCGGCGCCACCGTGATCGAGTCCCCGGTGTGGACGCCCATGGGATCGAGGTTCTCGATCGAGCACACGACCACGCAGTTGTCGACTCTGTCGCGCATGACCTCGAGCTCGTACTCCTTCCAACCGGCGATGGAGCGCTCGATGAGGATCTCCGAGATGGGGCTGGTGGCGAGGGCGGTGCGGGCCAGGGCGCGGAAGCTGTCCGGGTCGTGGGCGATGCCCGTGCCGGCTCCCCCCAGGATGAACGAGGGGCGCACGATGAGCGGGAAGCCGATCTCCTGGGCCACACCGAGCGCTTCCTCGAAGTTGTAGGCGAATCCCGATGGCGGGACGGACAGGCCGATCTCGGTCATCGCCGCCTTGAAGCGCTCACGGTCCTCGGCGGTGTGGATGGCCTCGGCGCTGGCGCCGATCAGCTCGACACCGAAGCGCTCGAGCACCCCCCGTTCGACGAGGCCCACGGCCAGGTTGAGCGCCGTCTGGCCACCCAGGGTGCCGAGGACGGCGTCGGGGCGCTCGCGCTCGATGATCGCGGCCAGCACGTCGACGTCCAGCGGCTCCACGTACGTGCGGTCGGCGAACTCCGGATCGGTCATGATCGTGGCCGGGTTCGAATTGGCCAGCACGACCCGGTAGCCCTCTTCGACAAGGACGCGACAGGCCTGGGTGCCCGAGTAGTCGAACTCGCACGCCTGGCCGATGACGATGGGACCCGACCCGATGACGAGGATGGACGACAGATCGTCGCGACGGGGCATCAGCGCGCCCCCTCCATGAGGAGGCGGAACTCCTCGAACAGGTAACCGGCGTCGTGCGGCCCCGGACCTGCCTCTGGGTGGTACTGCACTCCGAAGGCGGCCACGTCCCGGCTGCGCAGTCCCTCGACGACCCCGTCGTTGAGGTTGACGTGGGTGACGTCGGCACCCGAGACGGAGCCGTCGGCCACCGCGTAGTTGTGGTTCTGGCTCGTGATCTCGACCGCCTCGGACTCGATGCGGCGCACGGGGTGGTTGCCGCCGTGATGCCCGAAGGCCATCTTGTACGTCTTCCCGCCCAGGGCGGTGGCAAGCAGCTGATGACCGAGGCAGATGCCGAACACCGGTACCTGCCCGAGGAGCGCGGCGATGGTGTCGACCGCGTAGCCGAGCGCCGCCGGATCCCCCGGCCCGTTCGAGACCAGGACGCCGTCGGGCCGGTCGGCCAGCACCTCCTCGGCCGGGGTCGTGGCCGGGACCACGTCCACGCGGGCCATGGTCCCGAGGCGGCGGAGCATGGCCCGCTTGACGCCGAAGTCGTAGGCCACGACGCGCAGCGGCCCGTCACCGACGCGATAGGGCCGGGGGGTGCTCACCGCAGTCGCCAGATCGACGCCCTCGGTGCCGGGCTCGGCCTTCGCCGCCGCCAACAGCGTCTGCTCGTCGGCCGGGCCGAAGGCGCACGGCAGCGCGCCGGCCTCTCGGATGTGGCGCGTGAGCCGCCGGGTGTCGACGCCGGCGATCCCGGGGACGCCGTGCCGCTGCAGGAAGTCGCCCAGGCTTTCGACGGAGCGCCAGCTGCTGGGCCGGGATGCCAGGTCGCGCACGACGATGCCTCGGCACCACGGCCGCCGGCTCTCGTCGTCGTCGGGAGTCACGCCGTAGTTGCCGATGTGGGGATAGGTGAAGGCGATCACCTGACCGGCGTACGAAGGGTCTGTGATGACCTCCTGGTAGCCGCTCATGACGGTGTTGAACACCACCTCGCCGGTCGCCACGCCGTCCGGCAGGGCAGCGCCGATGGCCTCGCCCTCGAACACGGCGCCGTCGGCCAGCACGAGAAGGGCGTCGCTCACCGCTGGGCCTCCCCATCCATGACCACGGGCTCGCCGTGGTACACGGTGTGGCGCACGCGCCCGGTAAGGCGGCGCCCGGCGAACGGCGTGTTGCGGCTCCGGCTGGCCATCGCGGCGGGGTCCACGACCCAGGTGGCGCGCGGGTCGATCACACACAGGTTGGCCGACGCCCCCGTCACCACGGGGCCGCCGTGCTCGGTCGAGAGTCCGGCGATCCGGGCCGGCCGCCAGGACAGCAGGGCGAGGATGGCCCCGATGGGCATGCAGTCCTCGAGCTCGGTCAGGGCCACCGCCAGGGCCGTCTCCAGGCCGATCATGCCCGGCGGGGCGGCGTCGAAGGGAGCCTCCTTGGCCTCCTGGGGGTGGGGGGCGTGGTCGGTGGCGATGGCGTCGAGGGCGCCACTGGCGAGCCCGGCGCGCACCGCGGCCACGTCCGAAGGGCCGCGCAGCGGCGGGTTCACCTTGAACAACGGGTCGTAGCCGGCCAGCTCGGCGTCGGTCAGGCAGAGGTGGTGAGGGGCCGCCTCGGCCGAGACGGGCAGGCCCTCCGCCTTGGCCGCCTCCACCATCGCCACCGAGGCGGCAGTGGACAGATGGAGGAAATGCATGCGGCCACCGGTGAGCCGGGCCAGGCTGATGTCGCGATGGACCATGAGCTCCTCGGCGGCGGCGGGGATGCCGGGCACGCCAAGGCGGCTGGACCATTCGCCCTCGTGCATCTGTCCGCCGGCAGCCAGCCTGGCCTCCTCGCAGTGCTGGGCCAGCACGACGTCGAGCGCCGAGGCGTACTCGAGGGCCCGCCGCATGAGCCGGGCGTCCTGCACGCCCGTACCGTCGTCGGTGAAGAGGCGCACGCCGAGGGCGGCCATCTCCGCCAACGGGGCGAGCCGCTCGCCGTCGCGGCCCACGGTGATGGCGCCGGCCACGGCGACGTCGGCCGCCGCCGTCGCCCCGAGATCGAGGACCTGACGAACCACGGCGACGGAGTCGATCGGCGGCTCGGTGTTGGGCATGGCGACCACGGCTGTGTAGCCGCCCAGGGCGGCGGCGCGGGCGCCGCTCTCGACCCGCTCGGCTTCCTCCCGGCCGGGCTCGCGCAGGTGGGTGTGGAGGTCCACCAGCCCCGGCGCCACGACGCAGCCGCCGGCGTCGAGCACCACGGCATCCGATGACGGCTCGAGCTGGGGTTCGACAGCCACGACGGCGCCGTCGGCCACGGCAACATCGACCCGCCGCTGGCCGGTCGCGTCGACCACCAGGCCCCCGCGGACCACGAGCTCACGCCCCAAGGTCCGCCCCCGAGCCCAGGAGCAGGAACAGCACCGCCATGCGGACGGCGACGCCATTGGCGACCTGGCGAGTGACAAGGGAGTTGGGCAGGGCGGCCAGCTCGGCGGCGATCTCGACGCCGCGGTTCATCGGTCCGGGGTGCATGACGAGGGCCCGCTCGGTGAGCAGGCGGCCCCGCGCCCTGGTCAGCCCGTAGCCGGCGGTGTACTCCCGCACCGACGGAAGGAGCGACTCGGTGGCCCGCTCGGTCTGGAGCCGCAGCAGGTACACCACGTCGGACTTGGGCAGCACGGTGTCCAGATCGTGGCTCGCCACGACCGGCCATCCGGAGAGCGACGGGGGCAGCAGCGTCGGGGGTGCCACGACCGTGACCTCGGCGCCGAGCGCCGAGAAGGCGATGATGTTCGAGCGCGCCACCCGGCTGTGCTTCACGTCACCGACGATGGCGACGCGGAGGCCCTCGAAGGCCCGGTCGGACCCGAGGCTCTGACGGATCGTGTAACAGTCCAGGAGGGCTTGCGTGGGGTGCTCGTGCCACCCGTCCCCGGCGTTGATCACCGCTGCCGATGCCCACGAGGCCACCTGCCAGGGCACGCCGGCGGAGGCGTGGCGGACCACGAGCGCATGCACGCCCATGGCGTCGATCGTCTCGACCGTGTCGCGGAGGGACTCGCCCTTGCTCAACGAGGACGACGACGCCGAGAAGTTCATGATGTCGGCCGAGAGCCGCCGGGCTGCGGTCTCGAACGACAGCCGGGTCCGGGTCGAGTCCTCGCAGAAGAGCGACACGACCGTCTTGCCCCGCAGCGCCGGCACCTTGGGGATGGCGCGCTGGCCGACCTCGACGAACGAGTCGGTGACCCGCATCACCTCCTCGATCCCGTCCCGGCCGAGATCGGCGACCGAGAGGAGATGGCGGGCGGTCGTCACCGGCCCAGTCACCGGCCCACCAGGTCCCCGATGACCACGCCCTCGTCGCTCACGTCGACGAGCTCGTCACGACGGGTGGGAAGGTTCTTGCCGACGTAGTCGGGGCGGATGGGCAGCTCGCGATGGCCCCGGTCGACCATCACTGCCAGCTGCACGGCCCGAGCCCGGCCGTAGTCGTTCAGCGCGTTCAGCGCGGCCCGGACGGTGCGCCCCGTGAAGAGGACGTCGTCGACCATCACGACGACCCGGCCCGACACCTCGAAGTCGATGCTCGTCACCGCCTCGGGCAGCACCGGGCGCAGCCCGATGTCGTCGCGGTAGAAGGCCACGTCGAGACTGCCCATCGGCACCGCGGTCCCCTGGATCTCCTCGAGGATGGCAGCCAGCCGGCGGGCCAGCGGCGCCCCACCGGTCTGGAGCCCGATGAGGGCAACGCGCTCGAGGCCCCGGTTGCGCTCGATGACCTCGTGGGCGATGCGCGTCAGCGCCCGATGCACGTCGGCCGCCGTCATCACCTGGGCCCGGGCAACAAAAACGCCCCTCCTGGGGGGCGTCAGATGCCGCTCTCGCTCGGCCAAGGGCCTTCCTCCACTGTCCGTGCGGGCCTCACGGGACCCACTTCACGGTCAGAACGGGAGCTTATCAGTCGGAGGTTGTCGACGGACGAGTCTCGGCGGCGATGCTCGCCAGCATGCCGTTGACGAACCGCCCCGACTCGTCGGTGGAGTACCGCTTGGCCAACTCGACCGCCTCGGAGATCACCGCTCCCAGTGGCACGTCGGGCCGCTCGAGCAGCTCGTAGGCTCCGAGGCGCAGGATGTTGCGATCGACGGCGGGCATCCGCTCGAGCGTCCAGTCGATGGCGTGCCGGCTGATGAGCTCGTCGATGCGGTCGCGGTTGCCGTCCACACCGGTCACCAGGTCCACGACGAACGGCTCGGGAGACACGGGGAGCTGGGCCAGGAGCGCGGGGGCGCGCAGGTCCTTGGCCTCGGCCTCGTAGAGGAGCGACAAGGCCCGCTCGCGCTCCGCGCGGCGGGTGCCGACACTCATTGCACGGCTACTGGGCTCGGGTGAGGTACTCGCCGGAGCGGGTGTCGACCTTGACACGGTCGCCGGGGTTGACGAACAGGGGCACCGAGATGACGATCCCCGTCTCGAGCGTCGCCGGCTTGCGCGCTCCCGAGACCCGGTCACCCTGCAGGCCCGGGTCGGTCTCGGACACCGTCAGCTCGACCGCCGCCGGCAGGTCGACCCCGACGATCTCGCCGTCGTAGAGCGAGAGGACCGCCGAGTCCCCCTCCTTGATGAAGCGGGCCGAGTCACCCAGGGCAGGCGCCTCCACATGGAGCTGATCGTAGGAGGCGGTGTCCATGAACACGTACTGCTCGCCGTCGCGGTACAGGTACTGCATCTCGCGCTTGTCGATGACCGCCTGCTCGACCTTCTCGTCGGCGCGGAAGCTCCGCTCCAGCACCGCCCCGGTGCGAACGTTCTTCAGCTTGGTCCGCACGAACGCGCCGCCTTTCCCCGGCTTCACGTGCTGGAACTCGACCACAGAGAACAGCCCCTCGGAGAGGTCGAGGGTCATGCCGTTCTTGAGGTCGTTGGTCGATACGGTCATGTGGCGATGAGATCCTTGGGCGCCTTGGTCAGTGCTCGGCACCCATCGGGGGTGACGACGACGGTGTCCTCGATGCGGACCCCGCCCGTCTCGGGCAGGTACACGCCGGGCTCGACGGTGACGACCGAGGACGCTTCGAGGGTATCAGTGGACGTCGACGCGACCCACGGAGCCTCGTGGATGTCGAGCCCGACGCCGTGGCCGGTCGAGTGCAGGAAGGCATCGGCCCAACCGGCCTCGGCGATCACGTCCCGACAGGCCTCGTCGACCTCGGCGCACGACGCGCCCGCCCGCACCGCCTGCACCCCCGCGGCCTGGCTGGCGGCCACGACCTCGACCATGCGGCCGGCGACGCCTGACCCGAGGTCCCCCACCCACAGCGTCCTCGTCATGTCCGAGCAGTAGCCGTCGACGATGGCGCCGAAGTCGATCACCACCAGCTCGCCCTCGTCGATCGGCCGGGGCGAGGGCCGGGCGTGCGGCTTGGCGCCGTTGGGCCCGGCGGCCACGATCGTGTCGAAGGAGCTGCCGGCAGCGCCGAGACGGCGCATGGCGAAGTCGAGCTCCAGCGCCAGGTCGGCCTCGGTCACCCGCTCCGGCAGCAGGCGCCTCACCTCCGCCAGGGCGGCGTCGGCGATGTCGGCCGCCGCCTCCATGCGGGCCAGCTCTCCGGGGTCCTTCACCCGGCGGAAGCCCTCCACCACGCCCTCGGTCGGCACCAGCTCGGCCTCGGTGAACACCTCGGCGCCGAACCGGCGCTGCCGGGACCAGGTGACGTCGGTCGCCTCGAGTCCCACCCGCCCCAGCCCCCGAGCGCCGGAGGCGAGGGCCTCCAGCTGGCCCGCCACCCCCCCGATCTCGATGCGGGCGTCCACTGCCGCGGCGGCCAGCTGCTCGTGGGACTGGGTCTGGTACCGGCCGTCGGTGACCAGGACGGCGTCTCCCGGCGTGACGAGGAGGATGCCGGCCGAGCCGGTGAAGCCGGTCAGGTACCCGAGGTTGGAAAGGTTCGTGACGACCAGCGCGTCGCAACCGGCGTCGACGAGCCGCTCCCGCAGCCGGGGAAGGCGGGCGGCCACGTCCATCGCAGGCATGGCGGCGGTATCGGTCGTCACGCGCTTCCACCTCTCGTCGAACACGACTCCGACTCTAGGCGCGGCCCCGTCATCCGGCACCGGCATGGGAACGGGCGGCCAGGATCCGGGCCACGGCGTCGACCGCGAGCTCGTAGCCGAGCCCGCCGAAACCGACGATGGAGCCGTCGGCGACAGGCGCCACGACCGAGACGTGGCGCCAGGACTCCCGGGCGTTGGGATTCGACAGGTGCAGCTCGACGACCACCCCGTCGAAGCTGGCCAGCGCGTCGTGCAACGACCAGGCGTAGTGGGTCAGGGCGCCGGCGTTGATGACGATCGCCTCAGCCCGGCCTCGCGCCTCGTGGACGGCGTCGACGAGCACACCCTCGTGGTTGGACTGGGTGTGCTCCAGGACCAGTCCGTGGCGCTTCGCCGCGGCCTCGGCTGTGCCGACGTGCTCGGCCAGTGTGGCCGATCCGTAGACCTCGGGTTGGCGCTGACCGAGCAGGTCGAGGTTGGGCCCCGACAGCAAGACGACAAGGGGCGTCGTCATCGCGCCCCGCCCCCCACCTTGTCCATGCCGGCCAGGGCCGCACGCACATCGGAGCGCTCCACGCCCCGGACGACCTCGAGGCCGCGTACGCCGTCGAGGACGAAGGTCAAGCCGCTGGTGGCCTTCTTGTCCCTCGCCATGAGGTCGATCAGCCGGCTCGCGTCAGCCCCGGCGGGGAGCTCGGCCGGGAGGCCGTACCCCTCCACCACCCGCCGGTGGTCGGCCACCCGCTCGTCGTCGATCCTCCCCAGCCGGCGCGCCAGCAGGGCGGCGAAGACCAGTCCTATGCCGACGGCCTCACCGTGGCGGAGATCCGCCCCGATGTCGAGGGCGAGCGCCTCGAGCGCATGGGCCAGGGTGTGGCCGTAGTTGAGCACGGCTCGGCCGCCCGCTTCCTTCTCGTCTGCTGCGACGACCTCGGCCTTGATCTCCACGCAGCGGGCCACGCGCTCGGCGAGGGGCAGGTCGGCGAGCCCCTCGGCGCCGAGGAACGAGTACTTGGCCATCTCACCGAGCCCGCTCTGGTATTCACGCGGGGGAAGCGACTCGAGCACCTCGGTGTCGCACAGGACGGCGGCGGGCTGCCAGAAGGCGCCGACCAGGTTCTTGCCCTCGGGGATGTTCACACCGGTCTTGCCGCCGATGGCGGCGTCCACCTGAGCCAGCAGGGTCGTGGCCACGTGCACCACGGGGACGCCGCGGTGGTAGGTCGCGGCGGCGAAGCCGGCCACGTCGGTGACCACCCCGCCGCCGACGGCCACGACGACATCGGCGCGCGTGAGCCCCCAACGGGCGAAGCCCCGACACAGCTCCTCGACGGTGGCGAGGCTCTTGGCCCGCTCCCCCTCTCCGATCAGGAACGACCGCCACTCCACACCAGGATCGACGGCCACGTCGACGTCCGCCTGGGTGACCACCGCAGCCCGGGCGACACCGGCAGGGAGGACCTCGAGCAGTCGGTGACGCGCGCCGTGACCGACCAGCACCTCGTAGGACCGGTCCCCGAGGGCGACCGGGATGCGGATCACGGACGCGTGTCCAGCGACAGGGCGGCCAGCACCCGCTCGGCCACGGTCCGGGCGTCGACGCCATCGACGTCCACGACGACGTCGGCCAGCTCCTGGTAGACGGGGCGCCGCTCGGCGTACAAGCGGCGGATCGCGTCGGCGGGGTCGTCGCCGAGCAACGGTCGCCCGGCACCGTCGCCGACCCGCTTGGCCAGCGTCTCCACCCGGGCCCGCAGCCAGACGACCACACCACCGCGGCGCAGCACCTGGCGGTTGTCGGGATCGAGGACGGCGCCGCCCGCCACCGACACCACCGTCGGCGTGTCCGCGGCAGCGGCGGCGGCCAGGGCGTGCGCCTCGGCCGCTCGAAAGGCAGGCTCGCCCCGCCGGGCGAAGATCTCGGGAACGGTCTGCCCGGTGTCCCTGCCGACCTGCTCGTCGCTGTCGAGATGACGCCATCCCAACCGCTCTGCGAGGAGCCGACCGATCGTCGTCTTCCCGGATCCCATCATCCCCACGACGAAGACGTGCTCAGCCATCCCCGGCACCGACCTCCGACACTGACTCCCCCAGGCTGGCCACGTAGGCGTCCCGGTTGCGCCGCACCTCGTCCAGCGAGTCGCCGCCGAACTTCCGCAGGGCCTCCGCCGCCAAGGTCAGCGCCACCATGGTCTCGGCCACCACGCCCATGGCGGGCACCGCGGTGACGTCGGTGCGCTCCTTGAACGACAGCGTCTCTTCCTTCGAGACGACGTCGACGGTCTTGAGCACGGGCCGGTTGAGCGTGGCCAGCGGCTTCATGGCCACCCTGGCCACGAGGAGACCGCCGGTGGACATGCCGCCTTCCACTCCGCCGGCCCGGGTGGTCTCGCGTCTATAGGCGCCCGCATCGGCATCCCAGGAGATGGCGTCGTGCGCCTCCGAGCCGCGGCGGCCCGCCAGGTCGGCGCCGTCCCCGAGGCCGACGGACTTGACCGCCTGGATGCTCATGAGCGCCTGAGCCAGGAGACCGTCGAGCTTGCGGTCCCAGTGGACATGGCTCCCGAGCCCGACGGGGACGCCGTACGCGAGGATCTCGGCCTCACCCCCCAGCGAGTCGCCGACTTTGGCCGCCGCCTTGACCTCGGCCACCATGGCCTGCTCGACCTCGGGATCGAAGCACCGCAGCGGTGAGGCGTCGATGCGTGGAAGATCACCGGGCTCGGGGCGGGCGCCGGCTCCCGCCTCCACCGACCCGACGGCCACCACGTGGCTGAGGACCTCGACGCCGAGCTGGGCCAGCAACGCCTTGGCGCAGGTGCCGGCGGCGACACGGGCGGCCGTCTCGCGCGCCGACGCTCGTTCGAGGACATCGCGGGCGTCGTCGAAGCCGTACTTCTGCATGCCGGCCAGGTCGGCATGGCCGGGCCTGGGTTGGGTCAGCACCCTCGACGGCGCGCCCGGTGCAGGCGACATCTCCTCCGACCACTTCGGCCACTCCGTGTTGGCGATCACGATGGCCACGGGCGACCCCAGCGTCCGACCGTGGCGGATGCCCCCGAGCAGGGTCACCTCGTCCGCCTCGAACCGCATCCGGGGGCCCCGGCCGTACCCGAGCCGTCGCCGGGCCAGCTCGCCCTGCACCTCTTCCACGGTGATGGGCAAGCCGGCCGGAAGCCCCTCGACGACGACGACGAGCGCCTGTCCATGGGACTCACCAGCGGTGAGGAAGCGCAGCACGAAGTCCAATGTACCGGCGGGTCCCCACGATCGGCCGTGCTGCTGTGCGGCTTTGGCGCCCCGGGCTGGGCCGTGCTGGGCCGTGCTGGGCCGTGCTGGGCCGTGGCGGTCAGCCCGACCAGGCGCGGACGAGCGGACCGCCCCAGAGCACGGCGAGCACGGCGCCGGCACCGAGAAACGGCGCGAACGGCAGCCGCGCCCTGAAGCCGCCGCCCGTTGCCACCATCAGGACCAACCCGGCGACCGTCGCCAGCACGAAGCCGAGCACCAATCCCACGGCGACGTGGGAGAGGCCGAGCCAGCCCAGGTAGATGCCGATGAAACCGGCCAGCCGGACGTCGCCGAACCCCAGGCCCCGGGGCTGGACCAGATGCACAACGAGCAGGGCGATGAAGGCCAGGGCGCCGCCGGCGACGGCGTCGAGCGCCGCCCGACCGGCGCCGTCGACGATCGCCGCCCCGCCGAGCAGCACCACCGTCAGGACCAGGCCGGGCCGCAGGACGCGGTTCGGGATCATCCGGTGCTCCACGTCGACTGCGGCCACGGTCACCAGGACCGCGAAGAAAAGGCAGTAGGCGGGCAGGACTGGAGTGAGACCGAACCGCACGGCTGCCGCCGCGAACAGGGCCGCCGTCGACAGCTCGGTGTACGGACGGCCGCGGCGCACGAGCGACCCGGCGCCCAGCCCGCTCGCGGCACAAGCGCCCACCAGCAACGCGGCCACCGACGCAGGTTAGTAGCGGCGCCTCGTCAGCGACCCGAAGCGGGACCGGCGCCGGCGGACGGCCCGACGGCGGAGCACCACGGCGACGGTGCCCAGCACGAGAAGGGTCGCGGCCACCCCGACAGCAGTGCCGCGAAGCCACCCGCCGAGCAGCCCGACATCCTGGCCCGGAGCCGCGGCGAGCCCGCTCGTCCGGCGGGCGACCGGCTGAGGCGTCGTGACGTTGACGGGCGCGGGGACCGACGTCGACGCGGCGGGCAGGTGGTCGACCTTCGACTCGCTGGCGACCGGTGTGGCAAAGCCCTGGTCGAGGAGGGCGCTCGCCGAACGGTAGATGTCCGGCGACTGGAGGACGACTGCCACCATCGTTCGCCCGTTGCGGGTCGCAGCGGCCATGAATGTGTTCCCCGCCGCCTTCGTGTAGCCGGTCTTGACGCCGATCGCACCCGGGTACCGGGCCAGGCCCTCATCGACATTGCGGATCACGTGGACCACCCCGTCGGGCGCGGTGAACCGATACTCGGGCAGGTCCACGATCTGGCTGATGGCGGGGATCGCCAGGGCGGTCCGGGCGATGATGGCCAGGTCGTAGGCGGAGACGAGGTTCCCCCCGCCGACGGAGAACTGGTCGTCGAGCCCGGCGGGGTCGCGCATGACGGGGTGGTCGACGAGGTGCAGGGCGGCTGCGGTGCGGTCCATCTCGACCGCGAACGCCTCCCGTGACCCGCTGACCCGCTCGGCCAGCGCCGTGGCCGCGTCGTTGGCCGACAGCATGAGCATGGCGTGGAGGGTGTCGGTGAACGTCCAGACCTGACCCACCTTCATGCCCAGGTTCACCGACTCGGTTCCTGCCGCCACGGGGCTCACCGGCACCACGGCGTTCGGGGGCAGCTGCCGGGCCGCGATGATGGCGGTCAGCACCTTGCTGATGCTGGCGGGCCGCATGGGCGTGTGGTCGTCGGCGGCGTTCACCACGTTGCCCGTGTCGGCGTCGACCACGACCCAGGCTCTCGGCCCGAGCGGAGGGGCCAGGCCGGGAGTGCCCGGCGGGGGCAGCGCAGCCGGCGGAGGGGCGGGAGCCGCCGGGGTCGGGGCCGGAGCAGCCGCAGACGCGAACTGCGCCCCCGGCAGCGCAGCCGAGACGATGGCGAGCAGGAGCCCTAGCAGGGTGACGACGGGGTGGCGTCTGACCGCCGACAGATCCACCGGCAAAGAGTAGGACCCCGGCACGTACCGCGTACTGCGCGGCGACCGGCGTGCTTCGTTTTGACCCTCTTGTTACTTCTTGGCCGGCTCGAAGTACGGGTTGTCGCCGCTGGCGTGGTCCGTGACGTCGACCACCGATGCCACCTCGGGAATGGCGTCAATGATCGCCACCTCGATGCCCTGGCTGAGCGTCACCTTGGCGAGACCGCATCCCTGGCAGCCGCCGCTCAGGCGGAGGTAGGCAGTGGCATCCTCGACGGCCACCAGATCGGCCCGGCCCCCGTGGGCGGCGATGCTGGGATTGATCTGGCTGTCGAGGACGGCGACCACCCGCTGCGCCACGTCGCCGCTCAGGTCGGCCGGCGGCCGGTCACCCATGGCCGGGCTACCCGTCGGAGGCGGGGAGTTGGGGTTGATGATCACCATCCCCGCGTCCTCGCCGGCGCCACTCACGTCGAGGGTGGCCCCGCGGACCTTCTCCACGCTGGCCTCGGGAATCACGACCGTGAGATCGTCGTCGTGTTGCACCAGATCGTCCGGACCGGCGTCCGCCGCCGCCTCGAAGTACATGTCGTAGGTGTAGTTGGAGCCCGTGACCCCGTTGACCTCCAGCCAGAGAGCGAGGCGATCGCCGTCGGTCTCCGACGACCGGACGTCGAGCACCATCCCACGAGCCCGATCGCTCACCTTCAGCACGGGCTGGAACTCAGGAGTCTGCTGCGAGCTCATATCCTCCATGATAGGTCCGTGGCTCGTCTTCTCCTGATCCTTCCCACAGCCACCTACCGGGCGACCGACTTTCTCGACGCTGCCGCCGAGGTCGGCGCCGAGGTGGTCGTGGCCTCGGAACGCCGCCAGGTGCTGGCCGAGACGATGAAGGACCGGTTCCTCCAGATCGACCTGCGGCGCCCGGAAGCGGCCGCGGCATCCATCGTCGCCGCCTCCCGCACACGCCGGATCGACGGCATCGTGGCCGTCGACGACCAGGGGGTCCTGGCCGCGGCGCTGGCTGCCGGCCAGCTGGACCTCCCTCACAACCCTCCGACGGCGGTCATGGCTACGAGGAACAAGCTGGCCATGCGGGACACCCTGGCTGAGGCCGGCGTGCCGCAGCCTCGGTACACCAGCGTCGGCCCCAACGACGACGTCGGCGACGCGGCCGCAACGGTGGGCTTTCCGTGCGTGATCAAGCCGACGTCCCTGTCTGCAAGCCGCGGCGTCATCAGGGCGGACGACCCGCCGGGAGCCAAGCTCGCCGGTGACCGGGTGAGGGCCATCGCGGCCGCCGCCGGCGAGGACCCCGCCGGTCCGCTCCTGGTGGAGGCCTACGTGGCCGGTGCCGAGGTGGCTGTCGAGGGCCTGCTCAGGGACGGAGTGCTGGAGACGCTGGCCGTGTTCGACAAGCCGGATCCGCTCGAGGGGCCCTACTTCGAGGAGACGATCTACGTCACGCCGTCCCGGCTGCCGGCGGCGGCCACGGCGGCCGTGGAGCGGACGGCGGCCGCCGCCTGCGCCGCCATGGGCCTGGTCGAGGGTCCGGTCCACGTCGAGCTGCGGACCGATGGAACGGCGACCTGGCTGATCGAGGTGGCGGCCCGCTCGATCGGGGGCCTGTGCTCACGCTCGCTGTCCTTCGGGGTCGGCCTCAGCCTCGAGCGGCTGATCGTGGCCCACGCCCTGCGCGAGCCCCTCGAGGGCCTCGCCCGGGAGCGTCGGGCGGCGGGGGTGATGATGCTCCCGATCCCCGCCCGAGGCCGCCTCGAGACGGTGACCGGTCAGAACGAGGCCCGCCAGGTACAGGGCATCACCGAGCTGGACATCTCGATCGCGCCGGGCCGACTGGTTCGTCCGCTTCCCGAAGGCGACCGGTACCTCGGCTTCCTGTTCGCCAAGGGCGATACGCCCGAAGAGGTCGAGGCCAGCCTGCGCCGGGCCCACGCCCACCTCGACGTACGGGTCGTCGAAGACGACCAGGACGACGATTAGCGTGGCCAGAGTGAGAGTGCTGGTCATGTCGACCTACGAGCTTGGTCATCAGCCTCTCCACGTCGCCTCCCCCGCGGCAGCGCTGGCGGGGGCCGGCCACGAGGTGCGCTGTCTGGATCTGTCGGTGCAGCGGTGGGACGAGCTGGGGCCCGAGGCGGTGGACTGGGCCGACGCGGTGGCCTTCTCGGTGCCCATGCACACCGCCATGCGGCTGGCTCTGGCCGCCGCCACCGCGATGCGACAGCGCCGTCCCGAGCTGCCTCTGTGCTTCTACGGCCTCTACGCCCCCATGGCCGGCGACCCCGATGTCGCCGCCCTCGTTGACCGGGCGATCGCCGGCGAGTACGAGCCGGCCCTCCTCGCCTGGGTCGCTCAGGTTGGTGATGAAGGCCGCCCCGGCGCCAGCCCGGTCACCGTGGAGCTGGGGAGGGGCCGGTTCTCGGCGCCCGCCCGTCATCTACTCCCCCCGCTCGATCGCTACGCCCGCCTGGCCGTCGACGGTGAGGAGCGCCAGGTCGGGTACGTGGAGGCCAGCCACGGCTGCGCGCACCGTTGTCGCCACTGCCCCGTGCCGGTCGTCTATGACGGCCGCACCCGCCTCGTCGGGGAGGACGTGATCGTCGCCGACGTCGCCGACCTGGTGGACATGGGCGCGCGGCACATCACATTCGGCGACCCCGACTTCCTGAACGGCCCGCATCACTCGCTCAGGGTGGTGCGGGCGATCCACGACCGCTTCCCGCAGCTCACTTTCGACTGCACGACCAAGGTGGAGCACATCCTTGCGCACCACCAGATCTGGGAGGAGATGGCGGCCGCCGGGTGCCTGTTCGTGGTGTCGGCGTTCGAGTCTGTGAACGACGAGATCCTGGCCCGCCTGGACAAAGGCCACACGGCCGCCGACTCCTCCGCCGCCATCCAGATCGTGCGGGCTCACGGGATCGAGCCCCGTCCGTCGTGGCTGCCCTTCACGCCTTGGACATCGGTGCAGGACGTGGCGGACATCGTGGACTTCGTCGCCCGCCACGACCTCGTGCCCAACGTCGACCCGGTCCAGTACAGCATCCGGCTCCTCGTACCCCAGGGCTCCCTGATCCTGCGTGACGCCGAGTTGCCACTCGGCCCCTACGACCCCGATCTCCTGAGTTACACGTGGCGATCTCCCGACGCCGGGGTGGACGCGCTCCAGGCCGAGCTGGCGTCCATCGCCGAGCGGGCGGCTGCCGACGGCGAGGCAGCGGGGACCACGTATCTGCGCATCCGGCGCGCTGTCAACGAGGCCGTGAACGGTCGAAGTCACGGCGAGCGCACGGGCGACACCGACAACGGCGCCGACGACATGACGGCGCTCGTTGGCGCCCGATCGGGAGCGGAACGACCCCGCCTGACCGAGCCGTGGTTCTGCTGTGCAGAGCCGACCGCCGGCCAGCTCGGCTCACTCGGCCAGCTGTCCGACTGACCGTCGCGGAAAACCGCGGTAGATACCGCCCCGGCGGCCACGGGCACGACTACCGTTGCCGTGATGGCGCGGTCGCGACGCAACGGCAAGCAGCCCGATGACGTGCACGAGTGGGTGAGCTTCGAGGATCCCGACGAGGACCGGACGTGGGTGTTCGACGTCACGTTCCTCCTGAGCTCGTGGAGCTGCATCTTCGGTCGCGGCTGCCAGGGCGTCCTCACAGCGGCCGCTCCCGAGCTGGGCCAAGGCTGCTGCTCCTACGGCGCCCACTTCACCGACGACGAGGACGCAGCCCGCGTGGAGCGGGTGGCGGCCACGCTTGGACCAGACCAGTGGCAGCTCGCCCATCGAGCGCGGTCTGGTCCGCTCAAGCGCACCAGGTCGGGCGACCTGGCGACGAGGATCGTCGACGGGGCCTGCATCTTCTTGAACCGGCCCGAGTTCGCAGGGGGCGCCGGCTGTGCCCTCCACCTCGCCGCCCTGGAGCAGCACCGGTCCCCGATGGACCTGAAACCCAACGTGTGCTGGCAGCTGCCATTGCGACTCGAGGACGACGCCAGCGACGACGGGCACGTGACGACGACCGTCGGGCAGTGGGAGCGCCGGCACTGGGGCGCCGGCGGGGCCGAGTTCCACTGGTGGTGCACCGAGGCTCCGGATGCCTTCGTCGGCGCCGAGCCAGTGTTCCGCACGCTGCGCGACGAGCTCATCGCCCTCGTCGGGCGGGATCCCTACGATCGCGTGAGCCGCTACCTCACTGACCGCTACTTCAACGGCAGCGCCTACCCGGCTGTACCGGTGCCCCACCCCGCCGTTCGCCGCCGCTGAGCATCGGATGTGCCGGCCGCGGGGCGCGGACCGACGGAGTCAGCCTTCCTCGTCGAGCTCCTCGGCCTCGGCCAGACACCACGACGCGTGGCCCTGCCGAGGGTCGGCTCCGCACTCCGGGCACTGCTCTGCAGCGCCATCCGCGTCACGCACCGTGAGTTGACCCTGCTGTCCGAGCTTCAACGTGCGTGCCTCTTCGAAGCGCCGGTGACGTCCCTTCTTCACGAGCCGCTCCCAAGTGTCGACAGGTGCTGTGGCGACAGTGTACCCCGCCACCCTTGCGATCAAGCTCCCCCGGAGCCGCCCAGGAAACTCGCTAGGGTCTGGCGCGATGCCCGAGGAGCTTGACGTTGGAGCCATGATAGAGCGTTTTCGGCAGCGGGCCGCGGCAGTGCGCAGCCGGGGCCTTCCGCCCGTCGAGGGCGCCGAGCGCCGACGCTTCGCCGAGCAGGCCCAACGCGACTTCATGGACTTCGCCATGATCGGCGACGCCGACGGGACGCTCGACGACGGGATCCTTACGCTGCGCATCGATCTGCGCCCCCCGGACGGCGAGGGAGCCCGGGGCTAGAGGCGCACGGTCGGTCGGGTGGCGGGCGGGCGCCGTCGTGGCGGCCGTCCCGGGTCCCCCGTGCGGGGGAGCTCGATCGGGGCGACTTCCGCTCCCGAGGCTACGGTCGGACGATCTCGTCGACGATGCCGTAGCTGCACGCGTCCTCCGCAGACAGGTGTCGAGCGAGGCGCACGTCCGCCTCGACGTGCTCGAAGGGCTGGCCGGTCGCCTCGGCCAGGCGGTGCAGATAGCTCCTCACCCGGGTCTCGAGATCGGTCGCCCGCCGGTGGAGGTCGGTCGCCGCCCCCGAGAGCTCGGCGGTCGGCTCTCGCAGGTGGATGCGCCCGAGGGCGCCGATGCGCCGGTGGGCGCAGACGGCGAGCACGCCCGCGATGGTGCCGCCGACGGTGCTGGCGACCGTGGCGTTGACCTCGACGCCGAGGACATCGATGGTGTCGATGAGGATGAAGGCGACGTCCAGCGAGTCGGACTCGGCGTTCAGGCGCAGCTCGACCGGGTCGTCGCCGAGGGCGTCCAAGGTCATGACGGTGGCCGCTGCGTCGCTGGCCCGTGCCGCGTCGATTGTGCCGCTGAGGAGGATGATCCTCCGGTCGAGCAGCGCCCGCTCGGCCGACAGGTGAGACCCCTCGGAGGGAGACGGCCCCGTCACGGCTCGCCTGCTCGGCCCGATGCGGGACCGTCGCCCCGACCGGCGCCGTGCTCGTCGGGCGCGCCGAGACGCCAGTCGATGACCTGGTCGACGGCGGCGGCGTAGCGCTCGAGGCTCGAGAGGCGGACGTCACCCTGGCCCGACTCGAGGCGGGCCACGGCCGATTGTGATGTGCCCATGCGGGCCGCAACCTCGGTCTGGGACATCCCCACCTCCTGCCGCCTCGCCACCAGCGACTCGGCCAGCGCCCGCCGACGACGGGCCATCTCGCCGAAGCCGGGCAGGTAGCGATCGTGGCGCCGCTCAGCCAAGGGTGCCCTCGCCAACGGTGCGCTCGCCAACGGTCGATCCGTACGCCGCCGGACGACGTCCTTCCATGTCAAAGATGATAACTCTCCTTTGATATCGCATGTATGGTATCAACCGTCGGTGAAACCGCCGGCAGGCCCGAGAGCGACGCCGGCCCGGGAGGTCGGCCCAGGACGTGAGGTGATCATGGCGTCGTACCACTCCCTGATACCGACTGTCGTCGACAGCGGACCACGCGGCGAGCGAGCGTTCGACATCTACTCGCTTCTGCTCCGGGAACGGATCGTCTTCCTCGGTCAGGAGGTGGACGACCAGATCGCCAACCTCCTGATCGCCGAGATCCTCTACCTCGACGCCGAGAACCCCGACAAGGACATCTATCTGTACATCAACTCGCCCGGCGGTCTCGCCTACGCCGGGATGGCGATCTACGACGTGATGCAGCACGTCCACTGCGACGTGGCAACCATCTGCGTCGGCATGGGCATGTCGGCGGCGGCGATGATCCTCGCCGGCGGTGCCGTCGGCAAGCGCTCTGCCCTGCCGAACTCCAAGGTCATGATCCACCAGGGGTCGGCCGGGGCCCGAGGAGCGCCGCGCGACATGGAGATCCAGCTCCAGGAGGCGCTGGCCACCACCAAGCGCATGGCCGAGATCCTCGCCCACCACACCCACCAGCCGATCGAGCGGGTCGAACGCGACATCGACCGGGACTTCTACATGACGGCGGAGGAAGCTCGGGCCTACGGCATCATCGACGACATCATCGCCCCCCGCCGGGGCGTGAGCGCGTTGACGGCGGCAGCTGCGTCGTGACGGGGCGACCCGCCCGGTGCGACGTGTGCGGGGATGTCGTGGACTCCCTCCACCCGTGGGACGTACAGACGTGTTCGTGTGGTCGGCTCACGCTGAGCCGTGGACCTAAGCATCGTCGGGTCCAGTGGCGGGCGGAACCGGGGGCGGGGTGGACGGATCTCTGTGGCGAGCTCGACCCGGCCGGTGGAGCCGAGGGCACGGACAGGTTGCGTCAAGTCCTGCTGATCTCCGGGAGTCTGCGCAATGGCTCGACCAACACGGCACTGCTCCGCACCAGTAAGGCTGTCGCACCTCCGCGCCTCGCGACCGTGCTCTACGACGGCCTCGACGAGCTTCCTCATTTCAATCCGGACCACGACGTCTCGCTGCTACACCCCGCCGTGGCCGACCTTCGGGCCCGGATCGCGAGTGCGGATGCGGTCCTGCTCTCGACTCCGGAGTACGCGGGAGGGCTTCCCGGGTCGTTCAAGAACCTGTTGGACTGGACCGTCGGAGGCGGCGAGATCTATGGCAAGCCAGTGGCGTGGGTCAACGCCTCCGCCTCCCCCACGGGTGCGGCCGACGCCTACGAGTCGCTTCGCAAAGTGCTCGGCTACGTCGGTGCTGTCGTCGTCGAGCCCGCCTGCGCCCACATCCCCGTGACCAGGAATGCCATCGGCGCGGATGGCCACGTCGCCGATCCGTCGATTCGCGCCCGCCTGGGCGACGTCCTGGGGGCGCTCCTTGCCCACCTCGAGCACGGTCGAGCCGTGGGCGTCGCCGGGCAACCGCCGACGACGGCCTAGCCCTCAGCTCATCCGGTGCTGACGCGAGCCGGCCGAGGTCCGGTCGCAGCCACGGCCGCCTCGACTGCGCTCCCGTCGATCGTCTCCTTCTCGAGCAGTAGATCGACGACGTGGTCGAGCGCCGGGCGGTGCTCGGTCAGCAGCCTGGTGGCCCGCTGCTCGGCTTCGCGCAGTAGCCGGGCGACCTCCTCGTCGATGAGCTGCTGAGTGCCCTCCGCGTACGGCCGACCCCGACCGTCGGCGCTCAGGTAGTTCGGAGTCCCCGAGGCGAAGCCGACCGGCCCCAGCCGATCGCTCATGCCGAAGTCACGGATCATTCGGGTCGCCAGCTCGGTGGCACCGGCGAGGTCGTTGCTCGCCCCGCTGGAGGCCTCGCCCAGCACGAGGAGCTCGGCGGCCCGACCACCGAGGCGGACGGCCAGGGAGTCGAGCAGGTAGCTCTCGGGGTACAGATGGCGCTCGTCGACCGGTAGCTGCTCGGTGATCCCGAGGGCCATGCCCGAGGGGAGAATGGTTACCTTGGCGACCGGGTCGGCGTGCTCCGACAGCACCGCCACCAGAGCATGTCCGCTCTCGTGCACCGCGACGGATCGCTTCTCGTCTGGGAGCAGGGCGTTGGACGCGTCGCGGCGCCCGAGCAGGATGCGATCACGGGCGTCGGAGAAGTCGGCGGCGGTGATCACCTCTCGATCGGCCCTCACGGCGACGATTGCCGCCTCGTTCACCAGATTGGCGAGGTCGGCACCGGAGAACCCGGGCGTCAGGCCGGCTACCACGTCGAGGTCGACATCCGGCGCCAGCCGACGCGCCTTGATGTGCACCGCCAGGATCTTGGCCCGCTCGGCCCGGTTGGGCAGGGGGATCTCCACGGTTCGGTCGAAGCGCCCGGGGCGAAGCAGGGCGGGATCGAGGGTCTCGGGTCGGTTCGTCGCCGCCATCACGACGACCCCCGTAGCCGGGTCGAACCCGTCCATCTCGGCCAGGAGCTGGTTCAGGGTCTGCTCCCGCTCGTCGTTGGACGCGAACAGCGCCGCGCCACGTTTGCCGCCGATGGCATCGATCTCGTCGATGAAGATGATCGACGGCGCCCGCTTGCGGGCTGCGGCGAACAGATCCCGGACCCGGGACGCCCCCACCCCCACGAACAGCTCGACGAAGCTCGAGCCGGTGATGGCGAAGAACGGCACCTCGGCCTCGCCCGCCACCGCCCGGGCGAGGAGGGTCTTGCCCGTGCCAGGGGGCCCGACCATGAGCACGCCGCGGGGTCCGATGGCGCCGGCCCGGGTGTACCGGTCGGGGTGGGTGAGGAAGTCGACGACCTCGCTCACCTCCTGCTTGACCCCTTCGTAGCCCGCCACATCGGCGAACCGGGTCGGAGGGCGCTCCTCGTCGTAGAGCTTGGCGCGGGAGCTGCCGATGCCCATGATCCCGCCCGCCGCCCGGGCCGTGCGCCGGCCCAGCAGCAGAAACAGACCGAGGAAGAGCACGAACGGCAGGAACGACAGGATCGTGGGCAGCACCGAGCTGCTGGGGCCCACGCCGGTGATGGCTACACCGTGGGCTTGGAGGGTCGGGGCGAGCTGATTGTTGCCGAGGGCCAGGGGGATCTGGGAGCTGTAGTGCTGTCCGGCCTTCCCCTTCAACGTGCCCGTGACCTTGCCGTTGGGGTCGATGGTGGCCGTGGACACCTGATTGGCATTGACCTTGTTGACGAAGGAGGAGTAGTTCAGGTTGGTGACCGGCGCGGCGCTGCCCATCGTCGGTATGAACAGCAGGCCGACGGTGGCGACGATCCCGACCACGAGGAACCAGATCCGCCAGCGGGGAGGCGGCGGTGGGGTCGGTCGCTTCGGCGGGTCGTTCGGCGGGCCCGGCTTCGGTGGGTTGGAGTGGTGGCGGGTCACCAAGAGAGGTCCCCTATCGGGCGGATGGTCCAACCTACCCGGCAAAGGTCATCAGCACCGCGCCGAGTCACCAGTGGAGGTGGTAGCGACCGGAGCGGTGGTCGGCGACCTCGAGCCGGTCCATGCGTGGCATCCAGGACCCTCTTGGGCTCCGACGCTTCCGGCTACCGTGCCGGATCGTGCTCCCTGGGCAGGTCCATGACCAACCGTGGTGGAAGTCCGCCGTCGTCTACCAGGTCTATCCGCGTTCGTTCCAGGACTCCGACGGTGACGGTGTCGGAGACCTCGAAGGTATCCGTCGTCGCCTCGACCACCTGGCGTGGCTGGGCGTCGACGCCGTCTGGTTGTCGCCGTTCTTTCGTTCGCCGATGGCCGATTTTGGTTACGACGTCGCCGACCACTGCGCCGTGGACCCGCTGTTCGGGACGCTGGCCGACTTCGACAACCTTGTCGCCCGGGCGCACGAGCTCGGCATCCGGGTCCTGATCGACTGGGTTCCCAACCACACCAGCGACCGCCACCCCTGGTTCATCGAGTCGCGGTCGTCCAGATCGTCATCGCGACGCGACTGGTACGTCTGGCGGGACGGGCGCCCCGACCAGCCGCCGAACAACTGGCAGGCCGCCTTCTCCGAGGGCCCCACGTGGAGCTGGGACGAGACGACCCAGCAGTGGTACCTCCACCTGTTCCTGCCCGAACAGCCGGACCTCAACTGGGCCAACCCACGGGTGGTCGAGGCCATGCAGACGGTGCTGCGATTCTGGCTCGACCGCGGGGTGGACGGCTTCCGGGCCGACGCGGTGCACGCCATCGGGAAGGATCCGGCCCTTCCCGACGCCCCCGTGAAGTGGAGGGGCATGCCCTGGTCAGCCCTCAACGACCAGCAGAGCACGCACGACATCCTGCGGCAGCTGCGGCGGCTGATCGACTCCTATCCGGGAGATCGGGTCATGGTCGGCGAGGTCTTTCTCCTGTCGACGGGGGCGGTGGCCCGCTATTACGGCCGCGGTGACGAGCTGCACCTCGCTTTCAACTTTCCTCCTCTCTTCGCCCCGTGGGAGGCGGACGCGTGGCGCCATCGGATCGACCGCGTCGTCGAGGAGCTCGATCCGCGGGGAGCGTGGCCCACATGGGTGCTGTCGAACCACGACAATCCGCGTCACCGCACGCGCTATGGCGGCTCGGAGCAGCGCGCCCGTGCCGCCGCCGTGCTGCTGCTCACGTTGAGGGGTACGCCGTTCATCTACGCAGGCGAGGAGCTCGGCCTCGAGAACGCCGCGATCCCCGCTGAGCGGCGTCTCGATCCTGGAGGACGCGACGGCTCGCGGGCCCCGTTGCCGTGGGACGGCTCACCCGACCACGGGTGGCCCTCGGGCGACCGGCGCCCGGGAGCCGCTCCTTGGTTGCCGTGGCCGCCGGAGGCCGAGGTCCGCAACGTGGCTGCCCTGCAGGACGATCCGACGTCCATCCTCAACCTCTACCGCCGGCTCGTGGCCACTCGTCGACGGTCGCCCGCCCTGTCCACCGGGTCCTGGTCGCCGCTCCCGAGCCCGCCCGACGTGCTCGCCTACCGGCGGGCTGCGGACAACGATCGGCGGCTGGTCATCGTCAACTTCGGCGACGGTGATGCGTCCGTCCCCGCGCCGGATGCGGCCTGGCGGGTAGAGGTGTCCACCGAGGCGGGGACCGACGGGGAGCCGTACATGGGCATGGTTCCCGGGCCGGGCGCCGTTGTCCTCACCGACGAACCCTCCTGACGGCGCCCGCTGCTCAGCCGGCGATCGGCCGGTGTGAGCGAGCCTCGAGCACGAGCTCGCCCCGACCCCCGACCGCAAGCGCCCCCTCCCCTGCCAGCAGCTGGCGCAGCGGCTCGCCCACGAGCGTCCGCCGCCAGCCGCTGGCCAGACGGGACTCGCCACCGCCCCGCAGCAGCGCGTGCAGGTCGGCCCTGGTGGCGAGAAGGGGACCGTCGATCCGCAGCTCGGCGGCCCGCTGTGCCAGCCAGGCTCCGGCCAGCGTCGCCACTGGACGCAGGCGGCGCTCGACCTGATCGATCGGCGGCTGCCGGAGGGCGCCATCACTGAGCTCGAAGCCGGCCCGCACCGCGTCGAGGAGCCCGGCCTCGGCCGCCCCCCTGGCCCGGCGCGGGTCGAGACCCCGGACCGCGGCCAGCTCGGCCGCGGTGGTAGGCGGCCGCTGGGCGATCGCCACCACCGCCAGGTCGGGGAGGACGAACCGCGCCGGTCGATCGGTCGCCGCGGCACGGCGCTCCCGCCAGGCGGCCACGGTCTGAGCCACGGCTCGTGACTCACCCTTGAGCTGGCGGGCCTCCTTCAGTCGCCACCACGCTTCGTTGGGCTCGACCCGCCGGCTGGGGCGGGACAACAGGATCTGGCACTCGCCCTCGGCCCAGGTCAACCGGTCGAGGCCATCGAGCTCGGTGACCAGCGCTCCATGCAGGTCCAGCAGGTGGGCGGCGTCCGACGCCGCGTACTCGCGTTGGGCGGCGCTCAGGGGGCGTCGGGTCCAGTCGGTGAGGCGGTCCCCCTTCGCCAGCCGCTGGCCGAGCAGGTGCTCGACCAGGGTCGTCAGCGACGGAGCCGAGAGGCCGAGGAAGCCCGCCGCCAGCTGGGTGTCGAACAAGCGACGGGGCTTGGTCCCGCACGCCAGCTCGAGCACTTCGAGATCCTGGTCGGCGGCGTGGGCCACGGCGAGCCCGGGCCCGTCGAGCACCTGGCGCAATCCGGTGAGGTCGACCCGGTACGGATCGACCAGGGCCACTCCCCCGGGCCAGACCAGCTGAACCAGGGCCAAGTGAGGGAAGTACGAACGTTCACGATGGAACTCGGTGTCGAAGCCGTACACCGACGCGGCTCCGATCTGGCCCACCACCTCGTCCATGGCGGGCTGCGTGTCGACCCAGCTCGGTTCGGCCAGATCGCTCAAGCCTTCACGAACCCGCGTCGACACTGGTGGCCACCACCGACTCGACGTCCCAGGCGTCGCTGTCGAGCCGATGTCGGATCATGGCGCCCGACGCTACCGTACGCCGAGGCGGCCCTCGCTAGGCCTCGATGGCGGGGGTCGGCTCAACCGCCGTAGCTCATGCGGGTGTCCTCCATCCGGAGCGGCAGGGAATCCTCGTCCCGCTGGAAGCCGGCCTCGACGACCTCGCCCACGAAAAGCACGTGGCCTCCCACGGGCACGCGCTCACGTACCTCGCAGTCCAGGTAGGCCAGGGCCTGGTCGAGGATCGGCGCGCCGGTGGTGGCATCGTGGAACGAGAACCCGTTCAGCGTCCCGGCCCCCTCGTCGTGCTCGACTGGCCTGACGAACTTGCGGACGATGGCGCGGTCGTCGCGGTCGACGATGGAGACGCTGAACACTCCGCCATCGCCGATCAGGGCGGCGGTGAGGGCCTCGCGCTCGACGCTGACCGCCACGAGCTTGGGATCGAAGGCGACCTGGGTGACCCAGTTGGCGGTCATGAGATTGCGCCGCCCGCCGGCTCGGCTCCCGATGACGTAGAGCCCGCTGGGCATGGTCCACAGCACCCGACGGCGGAGCTTGTCGTACTCCTCGGGGTCCGTGCCTGGTGGAAAGGGGCCGATCAACCCGCTCGTCGTTCCGGGCATGCCCTCGAACATAGCGCCGGATCACGCCTGGCCCGGGCATGCCGACCGACGGTCCGGCCGCGCGCACCCTCTGAGCGAACACGAGATCCGAGGCCTGCCGTCTCTTGACGACGCATCGCGGGCGAAGAATAATGCATGCGTCACACATGTAACTAGAGAGAAAGGACGGCGATCGTGTCCACCCATCTGGAAGGCGTCTTCGATGTCACCTCGTGGTCCGAAGAGCAGGTTGGCGGGCTGGAGGGCGCAGCCAAAGTGACGACGGCAGGGATCGGGCAGCGATTCACCGGAGGCATCGAAGCGGAGACCAAGTGGGACATGGTGATGACGTACCGCGACGACGGCACCGCTGACTTCGTCGGCTATCAGCGACTCCAGGGCCGAATCGGTGACAGGGAGGGGACGTTTGTCCTGCAAGGGCTGGGCCAATTCGATGGCAAAGAGGCGCGGACGCTCCTCGAGGTGGTGCCGGGCGCCTCGACGGGCGCGCTGACGGGTCTGCGGGGCACCGGCCTTGCGGTCGCCCCCATGGGTTCCACCGGCACGTTCAGCCTCGACTACGACCTCTGAGATGAGCGCGGCTCCGGCAGGTCACGGCGCCAACCTGCTCGGCGCGCTGGCCCTCGCCGTGTCCGACCGCGTAGCGGAGGCGGGCGCCGATCGATCGGGCCGCTCCGAGAGCGCGGCGGCAGCCCTGTCCGCCCTCGATCAGTTCCTCGGTCATCCGTCGATCGACCAGCTGGCCCAGGTCCTCGGGCTCAGCCAGTCGGGCACGGTCCGTCTGGTCGACCGGCTGGAGGGCGACGGGCTCGTGCAGCGCGGGGCGGGTGAGGACGGTCGCATCACGACGGTGTCGCTGACGCCCGCGGGCCACCGAGCGGCGCACCGGCTCGAGGCCGCCCGCCTCGAGGTCCTCGACGGCGTGCTCGAGCCGCTGACCGTCACCGAGCGACGGAGCTTCTCTGCGCTCCTCGGCCGCATTCTCGTCGGCATGATGCGCGAGCCGGGCGCCACCCGCTGGATCTGCCGTTTGTGCGATCTCTCGGCCTGCGGCCGGCCCGCCGGCCACTGCCCGCTCGAGCGCGAGGCGCGCCTCCGCTACGGGTGAGCTGCGGCTGTGACGCCGAGACCCGGCGCCGGGGGCGGCTCGGCACACTCCGCGTCCACATATGGACAAGACAACGACCCTGAGCGGAGCGCGAGGCCGGGCGACGAACAAGAGGGCAACTGCTCAGGAGTGGGCGAGCGTCGCGGCGCGCGTGCGCGCCGCCTGCAAGGCCTGCTGCGCCGCATCCGCCTGGCGGATGACAGCAGCCAGACCGGCCGCCCGGTCGGACCCCACGCCCTTGTCCAGGTCGTGGTTGGCCAGCTGGTACGCGGTCTGGTACGCCGTGTTCAGCTCGTCGGTCAGACGCTGATCGGGGCTCGGCAGCTGGGCGTGAGCGATGGTGGCGTCGTCCTGGAGCTGGACGCTCACCGCTTGCAGGCCTCCCAGATCGCCGGCCTGGGCCGTCTTCGTCACCTGATCGAGCTCGGACCCGATCTTGGCGCTGGACGCAGTGAGCGCTACTCCCTGCGACCAGCCGTTGACTCGCTGCGACAACGTTCCGGAGACATCGGGCCCGGCCGAGCAGGCGGACACCGTGACGGCGGCGATGACCACGGCGGCCGATGCGATCGCCCTCGGATGTTTCATCGCCGGTCGGGTCCGTCCGGCGCGAACCCCCGGCGCAGCGTGTTCTCCGTCACCACCCTCGGGTCCACGAACTGCAAGAGATAGTCGGGACCGCCCGACTTGGAACCCACGCCTGACAATCCGCGACCGCCGAAAGGTTGGCGGCCTACCACCGCTCCCGTGGTCCCCCGGTTGACGTAGACGTTGCCCGCCCGCAGCTCGTTCGAGGCGAGCGCGATGTGCGCCGGGGAGCGCGAGAAGACGCCGGCGGTCAGCGCGTAGTCGGTGTCGTTGGCCAGCGCCACGGCTTCGGCAAAGGAGGCGGCGCGCAGCACCGCCAGCACCGGGCCGAAGATCTCCTCCCTGGCCAGTGGTGCGTCCGGCGCCACGTCGGCGACGACCAAAGGACCGGCGAAGTAGCCCGATCGGGGGAGGTCTGCCCGCGACAGCACGACCCTGCCCTGAGTGTGTGCCGCTTCGGTGTAGCCGCGCACGCGGGCGTGCGCGTCGGCGTCGATGAGCGGCCCGACCTCGGTGGCCATGTGTCGCGGATGACCGATCGACAGCTCGAGGGCGGCACCGCTCAGCCTCGTGACCACCTCGTCGAAGACGGGATCCAGCAGGATCAGGCGCGAGGCGGCCGAGCACTTCTGCCCGGCGTAGGAGAACGCCGAGTGCACCACGGCGGGAACGGCCTGGTCCAGGTCGGCGTCGGCGTCGACAACGATGGCGTTCTTGCCGCCCATCTCGGCGACGACGCGCTTGACCTGGCGCTGGCCGGGACGGTGCTCGGCGGCCGCGGCATTGACCTGCAGGCCCACCGCCTTCGAGCCGGTGAAGACGACGAAGCTGACGCCGGGATGGGCCACCAGGTGCGCCCCGACGACCTCCCCGACCCCGGGCAGGAAGCCCACAACCCCCGAAGGCAGGCCGGCCGCGGCCAAGCCTTCGATCAACATGGATGCGACCGCCGGGGTCTGCTCAGCCGGCTTCAGGATCACGGCGTTTCCGGTCACCAGCCCAGCCGTCACCATGCCGGTGGGGATGGCGAGGGGAAAGTTCCACGGTGGGATCACCACGCCGACGCCCTTGGGCTCGTAGGTCAGGCGGTTGGTCTCCCCCGGTGGCGACTCGACGGCACCACCGAGGTCCAGGCGCAGCATCTCCCTGCCGTAGTACTCGCAGAAGTCGATGGCCTCGCACACGTCGGCGTCGGCCTCGGCCCAGGGCTTTCCCGCCTCGAAGATCTCGAGGCTGGTCAGGTCGGTCCGGCGGGCGCGCAGCCATTCCGCCAGACGGAAGAGGACCGCCGCCCGCTCACGCGTCGGCGTCCGCCTCCACTGCTCCCAGGCCCGGGCTGCAACCTCGACGGCCCGGTCGGCCTCGACCGGCCCGCAGGACGCCGAAGTCGCCACCACCGTCCCGGGCGCCGCCGGATCGACCGAGACGATGGTCGATCCGGTCTGGAACTTCTCGCCGTCGATCACCGCCGGTACGTCGAGGCCGCGATCTCCGGGCGCAAAGGAGCTCCCGGTGCGTTCGACGACCGCCGCGAACTCCGAACGAACACCGGCACGCCGCCACTCGGCCACGGGCTCGCGATGGTAGGGCCCCGGCTTGTCCGGGTCGGTGGCGGGACGACTGGCGGGAAGCGTGGGACCCGGAAGCTCGCTCGCCTGCGGCGCGACCAGGAGGTCGTCGAGACTTCGGCGCTGGGCGAACTGGCGACGGACGAAGCTCTCGTTCGACGTGTTCTCGAGCAGGCGCCGGACGAGGTAGGACATCCCAGGCACCAGCTCGCCCATGGGGGCATAGACGCGTAGGCGCAGTCCCAGTCGGCGGATGGCGGCGTGCACCGGCTCCGCCATCCCGTACAGCATCTGGAGCTCGTAGCCCGAGTCGGGGATGCCGAGCTGGCGGGCATAGACGATGGCGTAGGCGAGCGACCGGAGGTTGTGCGAGCCGAATGCAGCCCGGACCTCGCCGTGGTGATCGTGCAGCAGCCGGGCGCAGCGCTCGTAGTTGGCGTCGGTCTGGGACTTCTCCTCGAACACCGGGACCGGCCAGCCCTCGGCTCGGGCCTGCACGGTCTCGGCATCCCAGTAGGCCCCCTTCACCAGACGCACCCCGATGGGACGGGCGCCGGGGACGGTGGCGGTTCGCCGAGTCGACCAGGCGACGAGGTCGGCGACGTCGGCGACGGCGTCCTTCAGGTAGGCCTGGACGACCACGCCCGCCTCGAGACCGGCCAGGTCCGGCTCCTCGAGCAGGCTGCGGAACAGCTCGAAGGTCAGCTCCTTGGCGTCGTAGTCCTCGGTGTCCAGCCACACGAAGGCGCCGTGGTCGACGGCCAGCTTGAGCAGGGGGCGGAGACGGTCGGCGGCCTGGTCGACGGCCTCGGCACCTGTGAGCGGCCCGAACCTCGGCGCCAGGGCGGTCGGCTTGATGCTGACGCTGACCCGGGGCAGCGGTCCGAGATCGTCCCGCTCCAGGTGATCGTCGGGGGCCCAGCCGGCGCTGGCGTCGAGTAGGACCCGCAGGACCTCGTCCACCCGCGCTGCATAGTGGTCGGCTTCGGCTCCGGTGAGCGTCTTCTCGCCCAGCAGGTCGACGGTGAAGGCCGTCCCCGTGCGCCACAGCCGCTCCAGCCGATCCGCCACCTCGGCCGGGGTGGTTCCGACGATGAACTGCTGGGCCATGCGGGCGATGTTGCGGCGGGCCACCGCAGCTGACAGCCGCTCGCCGCGCGGGAGGTGCTCGGCCACCCCGACGCCCAGATCGAGCAGCCGGGGGGCGTCGGCACCGGCGAAGTACTCGTGGAGATGGCGGAGCGCGTCGGCGTCACCCGTCGTGGCCGGGAACACGTCGACCAGGCGGAACAGCTGGGTCTTGAACGAGGGGTTCGCCATCGCCCAGGCGAGCATCCGCTCGCTCCACCACGACAGCCGGTAGACCCGGGCCCGCTCACCCGAGCCGAGCTCGGCGATGCGCCGAGCCAGGTCGGTGACTTCCGCCTCGAGCGGTGGGGCCACAACGGCCAACGTACCCGCCGCCCACGGCAATCAGCCGTCGGGTGTGCTCGGGCGCCAACCGGGGTCGAGCTGGCGGAGGAACTGGCGACAGCGCTCGGCCTCGTCCGTCTCGCCGATCGAGGCGGCGACCCGGGCGAGGCCGTCCAGGCAGCGCAGGAATCCTCGGTTCGGCTCGTGGGCCGAGCGCACGTACCCCGACCCACGCCAGCCGGCCGCCCGCAAGGCGTCGAGCCCGCGGTGGTACCCGACGCGAAAGTAGGCGTAGGCCTCGATGTCGTCCCGGGCCGCGTCGCCGAGTGACGCCCAGGCCTCGAGGTAGCGGGGGTAGGCGGCAGCCACCTCGGCCACGGCGCGGTGACGATCCGGGGGCGGTGCCTCGAGCGCGGCCTGGAGCTGCTCTCGGGCGGCATCCGGGGCCGCTGGGAGCTCCGTCTCGGGCGGGCTGCCGGACAGCGAGATTCGGGAGTCGTCGGCCACGACGAATCGTCGCACATAGGCTCGCCCGCCGATGACCGCGTCGCCCGGAGACCGGCTCCCCGGCTGCAAGTTCTGCGAGATCGTGGCCTACGAGGTGCCCACAGACCTGGTCCTCGACGAAGAGCAGGTGATGGCGTTCCTCGACCAGCGCCCCGTGTTCCCGGGCCACGTGCTGGTCGTGCCGCGAGCCCATTTCGAGACGCTCGTCGACCTACCGCCACCGCTGGTCGAGCCGCTCTTCGCCACGACCCGGCGAGTCGCCGCCGCCGTGACCCGGGCCATGGAGGCCGACGGCACCCTCGTGCTCATGAACAATCGGGTGAGCCAGAGCGTGCCCCACCTCCACATCCACATCGTGCCGCGGCGCTTCAAGGATGGTCTCCGGGGCTTCCTGTGGCCCCGCCAGCGCTACCCGGACGAAGCCACCGAGGCCAAGGTGGCGGCCGCGATCCGCGCCGCTCTCGTCACCGAGCCGCTCAGCGACAGCTGAGGCCGCCTGTGACGCCGGCCCATCGACGACACCGACCGAGGACAGCGGTCGTCCGTTAGCCGAAGCGGACCAGGTGCTGGTCCCGTCTCCCCCGCCGCAGGAGCAGGTAGCGATCCCGCAGCAGGTCGTCGGGGCCCAGCTGGCGGGCCCGGTCGAGCTCGCGGTGATTGTTCACGTAGGCGCCGCCCTGCTCGATCGTCGTCCGCGCCGCGGAGCGAGACGGTGCGAGCCCCGTCTCGACCATCGCCTCCACGAGAGAGAGCCCGCCGTCAGCAAGACGTTCCCTCGACCAGGTGCTGGACGGCGCATCGGCGAGCACGTCCACGAGGACCTCCTCGTCGAGCTTGGCGATCTCCTCAGAGAACAGCGCCGCCGCGGCGCGCTCGGCGTTGGCCGTCGCCGCCTCGCCGTGGACCAGCGTGGTCACCTCGCGCGCCAGAGTCCGTTGGGCCTCGCGGGCCTGGGGGCGCGTGGCGACGGCGGCGTCGAGCTCCTCGATCCGCTCGTAATCGAGCCAGGTGTAGTAACGGAGGTAGGTGCCGACGACGCTGTCTTCGCTGCGCAGGAAGAACTGGAAGAGCTGGTACGGGCTGGTGCGCCGCTCGTCCAGCCAGACGGTGCCGGCTTCGGTCTTGCCGAACTTCGTCCCGTCGGGCCGCACGACGAGAGGCCAGGTCAACCCCCACGCTTCGGCGCCCCCTAGGCGCCGGATCAGCTCGATGCCCATGGTGATGTTGCCCCACTGGTCGCTGCCCCCGAGCTGCAGCCGACACCCGTAGGTGTCGAACAGTCGGAAAAAGTCGTAGGCCTGGAGCAACATGTAGCTGAACTCGGTGAACGACATGCCCTGCTCGGGCGTGTCCAGCCGGGCTCGCACGGTCTCCTTGGCGATCATCTGGCCCACACCGAAGTGCTTGCCAACGTCGCGGAGGAACTCCAGGAGTCCCAGCGGACCGAGCCATTCGGCGTTGTCCACCAGCAGCGCCTGCCTGGCGCCGGCCGATGGCGTGAAGTCGAGGAAGCGACCGAGCTGGCCGCGAATGCCGGCGAGGTTGGCCTCGAGCGTCTCGGCTCCGAGCAGCTGACGCTCCTCGCTCTTGCCGCTCGGGTCGCCGATCATCCCCGTACCTCCGCCCGCCAGGGCGATCGGCCGGTGGCCGGCCTCCTGCAGTCGGCGGAGGTTGAAGATCCCGAGCAGGTGGCCGACATGGAGGCTGTCGGCGCTGGGATCGAAGCCGGCGTAGGCGGTCAGCGGCTCCCGGTCGAGCATCGGGGCCAGCCTGGCGTCACTCATCTGTTGGACGAGACCACGGAACTGGAGGTCGGCAACGAGTCCGCGCACGCGGGCCAGCCTGCCACGGCTGGCCCGGACCAGACACGACGTTGCACCGGGCCGCTGTCGCCCGCCCGGAGTCGACCCAGTCGTGTCACGACGACGTTGCTACGGCGAAACGACGCTGATGGTGCGACCCTGGAGTATGGGTGCTCGTCTCTCCCGCCAGGCGATCATCGAGACGGCCCGCACCCTGCTGGCGGCGGAAGGGATCGAGGCGGTGTCCCTGCGCCGGGTTGCGGGCGCTCTGGGCGTCACCGCTCCGGCCCTCTATGCCCACGTGAAGGACAAACACGACCTTCTCCAGGGTCTCGCTGACCAAGAAGGCCGGCGGATGATCGAGCGCATCCGGTCCATCCCCGAGCGCGACCCCCTGGCGCTCCTCCGGGCCCGGAGCCTGGCCTACGTGGCGTACGCCAAAGAGAACCCGGCGCTGTTCAAGGCCATCTTCATGGTTCGGCCCGAGCTCACGGCCCAGCCCCAGGACACCGAGGCGATGGCCACCATGGCGACCGAGGCCTTCCAGGTCGGAGCGGCGCCGGTCTTCGAGCTCGCTCGAGCCGGCCTGCTCGGCAGCGTCGACCCCCAGCTCGCATGGCTGGCCATCTGGACCGCCACCCACGGCGTGGCCACCGTGATCCTCGCCGGACCCGAGTTCGACCCCGACCTGGAGCGGGCACTGGTCGAGACGGTGATCGACGCCGTCATCGCCGGGCTCACCGGCCGCCGGCCATAGGCCGCCCCGGGAGGCCGGACACGACCACAAGCCGGCCCAGGAGGCCGGTCCGCGGGACCGCCCACCACGGACCGGGCACGGCCGGGGGGCGGGCATAGGCTCGTCGTCATGAACCGTCTCTCCGCCGAGACCAGCCCCTACCTTCGCCAGCACCAGGACAATCCGGTGGACTGGTATCCATGGGGCCAGGAGGCATTCGAGCGCGCTCGCGCCGAAGATCGCCCGGTCATGCTCTCCATCGGGTACTCCGCGTGTCACTGGTGTCACGTGATGGCGCACGAGTCGTTCGAGGACGAGCGCACGGCGGCCCTGCTCAACGACCGCTTCGTCAGCGTCAAGGTCGACCGCGAGGAGCGACCTGATGTCGACGCGGTGTACATGGAGGCCGTCCAGGCCATCACCGGTCGGGGGGGCTGGCCGATGACGGTCTTCCTCACCCCCGACCGGCGACCGTTCTACGGGGGCACCTACTTCCCCAAGGACGGCCGGGGTGGGCTGCCGGGGTTCACCACGGTCCTGCAGGCCATCGACGCGGCCTGGCGCGAACAGCGCGACGAGGTCGTCGGCCAGGCCGAGCAGCTGGTGGGCGCCGTCGAGGCCAGGTTGGAGATCCCCTCCTCCGGAGACGGCGCCCGCCGACCGGCACCTGATCCAGGTCAGCTCCTGCAAGGGGCCTATGCCGCCCTGCAGAGCGCCTACGACCCGGGCTGGGGGGGCTTCGGGGCGGCTCCCAAGTTTCCCCAACCGTCGATGCTCGAGCTGACGCTCCGGGCCCACGACCGCTCGGGCGGCGAGACGGCGCTCGCCATGGTGGCGACCACGCTCGACGCCATGGCCTCGGGGGGCATCTACGACCACCTCGGAGGCGGGTTCGCGCGGTACTCGGTGGACGGCCGCTGGATGGTCCCGCATTTCGAGAAGATGCTGTACGACCAGGCCGGGTTGGCCCGCATCTACCTGCACGGGTGGCAGGTCAACGGGTCGCCGCACTGGCGGCAGGTGCTCGACGAGACCGTGGAGTACGTGCTGCGCGACCTGCGCGGCCCCGAGGGTGGGCTCTACTCCGCCGAGGACGCCGACTCCGAGGGGGTCGAGGGTCGGTTCTACGTCTGGAGCCTGCAGGAGGTGACCGACACGCTCGGCCCCGAGCTGGCCCCGGCGGCCATCGACTGGTACGGCATCACCGCCGCGGGGAACTTCGAGGGCTCGAACATCCTGTACCGGCCCCAACGCGGAGACCTGCTGCGCCCGCCCGCGATCGAGCGGGCGCGGCGGCAGCTGTTCGAGCACCGGGCCCGACGCGTGCGGCCCGGTCTGGACGACAAGGTGCTCACCGAGTGGAACGCCATGTTCTGCTCGACGCTGGCCGAAGCGGCGGGGGCGACGGGTCGGGCCGACTGGCGGGCGGAGGCGGTCTCGATCGCCGAGTTCCTCGTCGGATCCCTGCGGCGAGGCGACGGGCGGTGGCTGCGCTCCTGGCAGGCGGATTCCAGTCGCGACAGCGACGCCGGTGATGGTGGCGGGCGCGGGCGGGCCGGGCACCTGGCCGTAGCGGCCGACTACGCCTGGCTGGTCGAGGCCTTCACCCGACTGTCAGAGCTCATCGGCGAGGCCCGCTGGATCGAGGCCGCCCGGTCCACGGCCGACGCCATGCTCACCCTGTTCTGGGATCCGGCACAAGGCGGGCTCTTCACCACGGGTGAGGACGCCGAGCGGCTCATCGTCCGCTCGAAGGAGCTGTTCGACGGGGCCACGCCCTCGGCGAACTCGGTGGGTGCCGTCGCCCTCGCCCGTCTGGCCGCCCTCACTGGCGAGCAGAGCTACGCCGACGCCGCCGAGGCCATCCTTGCGTTGCTCGGAGACGTGATGGCCACGCAGCCGACCGCTTTCACCCACGCCCTCGGCGCCGTCGATCTCCTCGCCGATGGCGTCACCGAGGTCGCCGTCGTGGGTGACCGCCCCGAGCTCGTCGAGGCCGTTCACCATGCCTACCTGCCCCGTGCCGTGCTGGCGTGGGGGGAGCCGTACCCGTCGCCGCTGTGGGAGGGCCGGCGCGACGGCCTCGCCTACGTCTGTCGTGACTACGCCTGCCTGGCGCCCACGTCGACGATCGAGGACCTGGAGGGCCAGCTCACCGCCCCGTGACCATCCATCCGACAACGCACAGGCAACCGGAGGCATGATGGGGCCGTGAGTCGTACCGGTCTCTCGTCGCCCCGGCTCGACCTCGCCGGGGCGGAGCTCCGGCTCCTGGTCCTGGCCGAGCGCCCCGACGAGTATCTGGCGGTCGACGTCGACTCGGGCGCGTTCGTGCGGGCGCACGGCTCCACAGACACCGACACCGCCCCGAGCCACATCCTGGACGTGATCAAGGTCGAGCTGGCGGCCAACGAGCACGCCAGCGACCTCTCGCAGCCCGAGGCGGTCACCATGGCCGGACCGGCACGACCGGCCCGCCGGGTTCGCCGCGGACGAGTGAAGCGATATCTGCGGGCCCTCGTCGCGCCCAAGGGTGAGCCGCTGCTCGGCTTCCCCGCCTCGGCCACCCCGTACTGGACCCTGAACGGCACCCGGCCGTCGCTGGCCCTGATCACGCCCGACGATGGCCTGACGGTCACCAGGCGTCAGCCCGACGACACCCTGTGGGCCCGATTCCAATGGGATGCCGGCCTGCACCACCTACCCGTCGATGACGCCCGCCTGTCCACTGCTTTCGCCGACGGTCGTCGGGTCCGTCTCGCCGGCCGGGCGCTTTCCCACGCCCTCGGCCATCGGCCCCACTACCTGCTCGTGGCGCTCGCCCCACCGCGCAACGGCCACTGCTACAAAACGCTGGTGGCCGTGCTCCCCCGCCAATGACCAGCCGGGCCTGGCGTTCTCCAGGCACCTAGGGCGGCGAGGGCCCGGGAGGCCGGTCCGAAGGAACGGCCCCAGGCAACACGTCTAGGCCGTGAGGGCGGCGAGGGCCCCGCGGAATCGATCGGTGGCCAGACTGCGCGCCGTCGACTCGTACGCATCTCGGGCCGTGCGGTCGAGACCTGCGCCTCGCATGAGGTTGATGCCGTGGGCCCGCACCTCGGCCGCCGTCGGCCGCAGGAGGAGGACCTCGGCGCCCCGTCGACGGGCCGCGCCGGCTTCCTGGGCGAGCGCCCGGGCCGGCACCCTGCGAGCCAGCTGGACCACGGGCCCGGGCGCCCCGGCGGGGTCGTAGGCCAGCGGCGCCACGCCGATGATCAGATCACAACCGGCCTTCGCGGCTAGGTCAAGGTTGGTGGTCGAGTGCGCGCCCCCGTCGACGAGCACGTGATCGCCGACCCGGACGGGGGGGAAGATCCCCGGTATGGCGCAGGAGGCCTGGACGGCGCGCGGCAGGTCGACGCGGGTGTCGGCGTCACGGCCGAGCACGACCCGCCGGCCGCTACCGATGTCGACGGCACAGAGCCACAGGGGCTCCGTCGGCCACGTCGCTGGCAGCTCGGCCTCCAGCCTGTCCCGACCCTCGGCCATGGCGAACAACCCGCCGGGGAACGCCCGCCTCAGCACGACCGGCACCGCCGGGACGGGGATACGCAGCACCGAACGGCTGAGCACGTATGCCGACCCGACGCCTCGCTGCACCAGCTCGAGCGGTGAGGCGAAGTTGGGAGCCAAAATGTCTCCCCATCCATCACGCTCGGCGCCGTCGGGGGCGAGCGCCTCGTTCCAGAAGTCGGCCGTCGACCAGCCGCTGCGGAGGTAGGCGGCGATGGCCGCTCCAGCACTGGTGCCCACGATCAGGTCGGCCGAGGCCAGCCGGATCCCTCCCTCCTCCTCGAGGGCGTGGAGCACGCCGGCGTGGTACGCCAGGCCGACCACTCCACCGGCACCGAGCACCAGTCCGAGTTTCACGACTCCCCCCCGCCGCCGCGCGCTACGAGTCGGGTGGACTCATCGGCCCAGCCGTCCTTCGGCCAGGTCCTCGGCCATGGCCCACCCGAAGGCGACGAGGCAGTCGTAGCGCTTCTCGGTCAACGGAGCGAAGAAGGCGGCGACGTCGGCGGGGCCCGACTTCAGGCTGCGATACTCGAGCACGCCGCCCGGCGAGCCCGTACCACCGAGGACGAAGGTGCGGTCATCGAGGCGCCCGTCGGCGCCGAAGCGCTTGGCCAGGCGACGACCCCACGCCCGCTCCTCGCCGGTGGGGCGGTGCTCGGGCCGGGGAACGACGTCGGCGAGGCCCCTGAAGGCGTCGAAGGCGCCGGGATCGGCCATGCGCGTCCCGACCAGCACGTCCTCGTCAGGGAACGCCAGCAGGGCCCGCCGGTACTGGTCACCCATCAGGGTGCGGACAATCTGCTCCCGCTTGGACGTCGACTTCACCGAAGCCAGGCCGACCAGGAGAGACGGCGTCCCGCCGATTCGCTCGAGCGTGCAGAACGAGAACCCGGCCAGCCTGCCACCCTCTCGGGCCTGGGTGACCAGCACCCATTCGTCGCGCTGCTTGGAAAGGAACCCGACGTCGAAGCCCGCCGAGCCGTCGGCACAGATGTCGGCCATGTCGGCCAGCTCGGCGTCGCTCAGCGCGGTGCAGTCCTTGGTGTCGACCTCGATGGACATGGCCTCTTGAGAACTCCCATTCGACCTGGTGCTTGACTACTTCCCCACCAGATTACGGGATGGCGCCCGGATCTGTCCCATGCGGGGCCCGCCCCTGGCCGGCCACACCACCGCCGCCGCCCGACCCTGTGAGCGTCGCGCTCAGGTGACGACGGCGTTGGGACCGAGGAGCACCCGCACCTCGGCGACCACGCCGGAGCGGGCATCCACGTTGAGCTCGTCCGGAAGACGAATCACCTTCTCCCCCACGTGCAGGAACACCGGCGAAGGGCCGGGGTGATCGACCAACAGCTGCTTGAGGCCCTCCAGCAGCGAGTCGGTCAGGCTGGGCAGCGGGAGACAGATTCGCAGCGGCGGACCGTCGTCGGAGACCAGCTGGGGCCGGGTGAGGCCCATGCACACCAGCTTGGGCTGGTCGTCGCGCGTGTCGATCCGACCCCTGACACACACCGCCACGTCCTCCTCGAGCAGGGCGCCGAACTGCCGCATGGCGCTCGGGAAGACGAAGGTCTCGATCGTGGCCTCCAGGTCCTCCAGCACGAACGTGGCCATGTGGTCACCACTCTTGGTGTACTTGCGCACCAGGTTGGTGACGACGCCTCCGACCACCCGAACTTCGCTGTCCCGACTGCCGTTGGCCCCCCCGGGCGCGAGCTCTCGCAGCTCGGTGATCGTGCAATCGGCGTGCTTGGCCAGCGCCGTCTCCATGCCCATGAGCGGATGGTCACTGACATACAGGCCGAGCATCTCCTTTTCGAACGACAGCCGCTGGGCCTTGTCGAACTCGACGTCGGGGATCGGAACCCTGGAGTCGTCGAATCCAAGCGTCGACCCGCCGGCCCCGGCGTCTGGCCCGGAGCCGTTGCTGGTCCCGCCACCGGCGCCGCCGTCGTCCATGGTCGCGAACAAGCTCATGATGCCCAGTTCGGCCTCCCGCCGCCGGGCCAGGGTGCGGTCGACGACCTGTTCGAAGACGAGACACAAGCCTTTGCGCGGGTGGCCGAGCGAGTCGAAGGCTCCTGCCTTGACGAGGGACTCCACTGTTCGCTTGTTGAGCACCGCCGGGTCCACGCGGTCGCAGAAGTCGTAGAAGTCGCGGTAGGGGCCGCCCCGCTCCCGCTCGGCGACGACATGGGCGACGAGGCCTTCGCCCACGTTGCGGATGGCCGACATCCCGAAGGGGATGGCACCCGACCCGTCCTCGGATTCAGGCTGGGCGATGAAGTCCGACGCCGAGAGGTTGACGTCGGGGACCAGCACCCGGATGTGACGGGCGCGGCACTCGCCGAGGTAGACCGCCGTACGGTCCTTGTCGTCCTTGACGCTGGTCAACAGGGCAGCCATGTACTCGACCGGATAGTTGGCCTTGAGCCATGCGGTCTGATAGGCGACCAGGCCGTAGCCATACGAGTGGCTCTTGTTGAAGGCGTAGTCGGCGAACGGCTCGATGAGGTCGAACAGCGCCGTCCCCAGGGCCGCGCCGTAACCGGTGCGCTCGCAACCGGCCACGAACTGTTCCCGCTCGGCGGCGATGAGAGCCCGTATTTTCTTCCCGCAGGCCTTACGGAGCCGGTCGGCCTCCGCCAGGCTGTAGCCCGCGAAGCGCTGCGCGACGCGCATCATGGACTCCTGGTAGATCATCAGCCCGTAGGTGTCCGCCAGGATCTCCTCGAGATCGGGGTGGAGGTAGGTGATGGGCTTGCGGCCGCACTTGCGGTCGGCGTAGTCGTTGTGCATGTTGGCGGCCATGGGGCCCGGCCGGTAGAGGGCCACGAGGGCGGCGACGTCCTCGAACCGGCTGGGGGCGAGCGACCGCATCAGCGTCCGCATCGGCGCACCCTCCAGCTGGAAGACCCCGACCGACCGTCCCTCCCTGAGCATGGCGAAGGTCGCCTCGTCGTCAGGAGGGAGCGCGTCGATGTCGGGCCGGTGGCCCCGTGAGCGCTCGACCAGATCGAGCGCCCGCTCGATCACGCTCAGGTTGCGCAAGCCGAGGAAGTCCATCTTGAGCAGGCCCAGCTCCTCGACGCCGTGCATCTCGTACTGGGTGACGATGGGCGCGTCCTCCGCCGCAGTGGAGGGATCGGGCTTGCGCTGGATCGGAAGGTGCTCGGTGAGTGGCTCGCGTGTGATGACCACGGCGGCAGCGTGAATGCCCGCCTGACGACGCAGCCCCTCCAGTCCCTTGGCCACGTCGATCACCTGATGGGCGTCCGGATCGCTCTCGTACATCTCCCGGAGACCGGTCGCCATCTTGTAGCCGTCCTCCTGACCCTCCTGACGCTCGAGGCACGCCCCCAGTGGAGTGTCACGGCCCATGACCAGCGGCGGCATGGCCTTTGCGATCCTGTCCCCGACGGCGTAGGGATAGCCGAGCACCCGAGCGGCGTCTCGCACCGCGGCCCGAGCCTTGATGGTGGAGAAGGTCACGATCTGGGCGACGTGGTCCCAGCCGTAGCGCTCGGCGGCGTAGCGGATCATCTCGCCCCGCCCGCGCTCGTCGAAGTCCATGTCGATATCGGGCATCTCCCGCCGGCCGGGATTGAGGAACCGCTCGAAGAGCAGGTCGTGGTGGATGGGATCGAGGTCGACGATACGTAGGCAGTAGGCGACGCAGCAGCCGGCGGCCGATCCGCGGCCGGGCCCGACGCGGATGCCCGCAGATCGGGCGTGGCGGATGAGATCCCACACGACGAGGAAGTAGGCCGAGAAGCCCATCTCGGCGATGACGTCGAGCTCGAACTCGAGCCGCTCGACCACCGCCGTGGGGATCGGCCGCCCGTACCGCTCCTGGGCGCCCGTCATGCTCAGGTGGCGAAGGTAGGCGGCACCGGCCGCCTCACCGCCGCCGGCGGAGAACTCCTGGGGCACGGGGAACTCGGGAAGCTTGGGCTTGCCGAACTCGATGTCGACCGCGGCACGCTCGGCGACCCAGAGCGTGTTGTCGCAGGCGTCGGGCCAGTCCCGAAACAGCTCGCGCATCTCCGCCGCCGGCTTCAGGTAGTGCTCCTCGCCCTCGAAACGGAACCGCTTGGGGTCGTCGCGCATCGCGCCGGTTTGGACGCAGAGGAGGGCGTCGTGGGCCATCGCGTCGGACCGGTGCGTGTAGTGGCTGTCGTTGGTGGCGAGCAACGGCGCCCCCAGATTGCGGGCGATGTCGATCAGGCTGGAGTTGGTCTTGCGCTGCTGCTCCAGACCGTGATCCTGGAGCTCGACGAAGAGGTTCTCGCGACCGAAGATGTCCTGGAGTCGCCCGGTCAGCGCCGTGGCGCCGGCCAGGTCGCCCCGCTGGAGCGTCTGGAGGACGACCCCTCCGAGGCACCCGGTCGTGGCGATGACGCCGTCGTGGTGGCGCTCGAGCAGCTCCCAGTCGAGACGGGGCTGGTAGTAGTAGCCCTCGAGGTAGGCGGCGCTCGAGAGCTGCATGAGGTTGCGGTAGCCCTGGGTGGACTCGGCCAGGAGCGTGAGGTGGTAGTAGAGCTTCTCCCCTCCGTCCACGTCACCACCGGTGTCGTCCACCCGGCCCCGCCGCACCGGCCGCTCGTGACGACTGGTGGCCGCCATGTAGGCCTCGATCCCGACGATGGGCACGACCCCCTGGGACTGGCACTCCTTGTAGAAGTCGAGGACGCCGTACATGTTGCCGTGGTCGGTGATGGCGAGCGCTGGCTGTCCGTCGGCGACGGCCGCCGCCACCAGGTCCTTCACCCGGGCGGCCCCGTCGAGCATGGAGAACTCGGTGTGCACGTGAAGATGCGCGAACGAGTCCCCTCCAGTTCCGCCCGCCACGCGCACCTCCTCTACTCGAGCCCCGTTGTCCACACCCTGTGGATGAGTTACACCGCTGTCATTCACCCTATCGCTTTTCCGCGCGACCTCGCCGCCCGGATGGTCCTCTCTCTGGATCCGTTTGGGCGACGGGCTCCGCCCGAGGGTCGCTCTCGCCCGCGGTCCTCACCGCACCCAGCGCGTCCGACTAAAGGTAGGTACCGGGCCGGGAGGATGGCGCGTCCTCGGCTCCCGGGGGGAGCTGGCGGCGCCGCATCTCGTCCAGCTGCGACCGGGCGTTCACCTGTTGCGCGAACAAGGTCGCCTGGATGCCCTGGAACAGTCCCTCCAGCCAGCCCACGAGCTGGGCCTGGGCGACCCGCAGTTCGGCCTCGCTCGGTGTGCTGGGCTCGAACGGATGCGAGATGCGGTCGAGCTCGGCGGCCAGATCGGGCGAGAGCCCGTCGCTCAGCTCCCGCACCGAGGTGTCGTAGATCTCGCGGAGACGGGTCCGGCTCTTCTCGTCCAGGGGAGCCTGGCGCACCTCCTCGAGGAGCTGGCGGATCATCGAGCCGATGCGCATGACCTTGGCCGGCTGGGCGACCGTCTCGGTCGACTCGACGGAGCCACCGGCCCCGCCGGATGCCTGGTTCGCCTCCGCCGTCGCGCTTTCCTTGGCGTCCGGAGGCACGACGACCACCTGCGGGGGACCTTCGGGTGTGTCAGGAGCCATGAGACGATCCTTACCTCGGATCAGGCCTGGAGCGCCAGCAGCGGTACCAACATCTCGGCCGAGGTCAACGAGCCGTGCCGGCTGACGAGGCTGACCTCACCGGTGTCCGCGGGGTCCAGGAAGGCGACGGGAGCACGCGCGACCACGGCGACGTCGCCGAGGCGCTGCTCGACCTCGGGAACGGGAATCCCTCCGAGCCACCCCTCGGCCAGCACCTGCTGCCGGGTGCGCACCCAGGCCACGTGGCCGTACTCCGCCGTCGCCTGCTCGGCCAGACGATCGATTCTCCCGGGCCGTGCGTGCAACCAGCGGAAACGGCCCTCTCCTGACAGCAGCGTCACCTCCGCCATGATCTCGGGCGACAAGGTGATCGTGTCGTCGCCGACGTCCACCTGACCGTGGTCGGAGGTGACCAGCAGGGCCGCGCCGGCCGGCAGTACGGCCAGGACATCGGCCACAAGATGGTCCGCGGCTGCCACCTCGGCCTCGTAGTGGGCGTCCAGCCCCCACTCGTGGGCGACCTTGTCGATGCCGTCGTAGTAGGCGTAGACGAGGGGCTCGCCGTCCGCCAGCAGACGAGACACCTCGACCGACAGGGTCGACGGCATACGCCATCCTCGGATCGGAGATCCGGCGAGGTGGGCCGCGGTGAAGCCGGTGCTGGCGAACTCCGCCCGCGTGACGGCCGGGACCCCCCTGCCGGCGAAGGCTGGTGCCGGCTGGAAGACGGCCGGGCGCACCTTGGTCCGGGCGTCTCCAGACTCGGTCCTCCAGCGCAGGACGTTCATCACCTCGCCCTCGCCCACGTGCACCCGGTAGCCGACCACGCCGTGCTCCGCCGGGGTCAGGCCCGTCGTGATGGACGTCAGAGCCGTCGCCGTCGTGGTCGGCACGACCGAGGTGATGGGTCCTCCCATCAGGCTGCCGATCGTGGGGGTCAGGTGCGGCCGGGCCAGCAGCTGCTCCCAGCCGAAGCCGTCGAGCACCAGCAGGACCAGCTGGCTCGCCGCCCGCACCGGCTCGGGGATCCACGGGGGAGGCTCGTGACGGTCACGGTCCAGCAGGGCGCCCACGAGGCCGGTCAGACAGGGTCCTCCATACGTCGGAAGCACCGGACTCGGAGCCGACGGCGCTGGCTGCGGCGGGCCGCCGGCGAGGGCGGCGTCATCCGGCCGCATCGCGCTCGGAGTCGGCTCGGCCTCCACTACAGCGACCTTACGCCCAGGCGCCCTACCATGGAATACGTGAAGGTCTCGACGAGGGGTGACTACGCCAGCCGGGCGCTGCTGTCGCTGGCGCTGCACACCGCCGAGGACGGACCGACCTCGGTACGCGATCTCGCCGATCGCACCGGCCTACCCCAGCCCTATCTCGAGCAGATCCTGCTGGCCCTGAAGGGCGCCGGCCTGGTGCGTTCCAAGCGGGGCGTGGGCGGGGGCTATGTCCTGGCCCGCTCGGCCGACGAGATCACCCTCGGCCAGATCGTCAGCGCCGTCGACGGCCCCATCGTGGCGGGCGACTTCGGCGCGCCCCACCAGAACGGCGCCTGCGACCACGAGGGCCAGTGCGTGCTGCTGGGGGTGTGGTCAGAGGTCGGCAAGCACATGCGATCCCACCTCGACTCCTTCACCCTCGCCGACATGGTCACCCGATCCCGGGGGTGGGCTGCCCCCCTCGCCCCGCTCACCTGACCGGCGCTGCCCGCTAGGGAGCTTCGTTCCACAAGCGGATCACGGGTACCTCCCGCTCGTACCCGAGGACGCTGATCGTGGCGGGATCCAGGGCCAGGCAGCTGCCCGCCTCCGGGCCCAGGCCCACCCAGCGGGCCGCCAGCGTCCGCAGGATGTGGCCGTGGGAGAAGCAGATGACGTCTTCGGGGATCTCCCGGAGCATGGCGATGAGCCGGTCGGCTCGCTCAGTCACGTCCGAGGGCCGCTCACCTTCGGGCGCGCCGTCCCGCCACAGCAGCCAGCCCGGTCGCTCGGCGCGGATGTCGTCGGTCGTCCGTCCCTCGTAGGCGCCGTAGTCCCACTCCACCAGGTCCTCGCAGGGCTCGCCCTCACCCATCCCCGCCAGTCGGCATGTCTCCGCCGCCCGGGAAAGCGGGCTCGTGAGCACCCGAGCGAACCGCCGATCGGCGAGCTTGATGCCGACCTGCTTGGCCTGTTGACGCCCCCCTTCGGTCAGCGGCACCTCCGTGCGCCCGGTATGACGCCCGGACCGGCTCCAGTCCGTCTCGCCGTGGCGGACGAGGGTGATCATCAGTTCGCCCTCCTGGGGGTGAGCGGCGGGCTGGCCTGCTGGACCGATCGGCTGCCGTCGCCCTGCGGGTCGGTCTGGCCGTCGGGCCGCTGCTGGCGCACGGCCCACGGATGGTGCTTGCCGTGGCGGCGGCCCCGACGCTGCTGCAGGGCAAGGTAGCCCCAGGAGATCCAGCCGAGGGGCACGACGCCCCAGAAGCTCACGATGCGGTACAGCAACACGATGGCCACGGCCTCACTGGCGCTCTGCCCGTAGGCGATCAGGGCGAAGGTCAGGCTCCCCTCGACGACCCCGATGCCGCCTGGGGTGATCGGCAGGCTGGCGGAGATCTGGGCCAGGGCGTAGGCGACGAGCACGCCCCGCCAGTGCACGTGGGCGCCGAGGGCCAGGGTGCAGGCGATGAGGGTGGCGCAGTTGCAGAGCCAGTTGGCCATGGCGAGCGCGAAGGCCACCAGCCAGCCCCAGAGCCCCGGTCGGACCCGCCGCACCTGGGACCAGAAGAGGCGGAGCACGGCGGCCATCCGACTCCCCTCGGGGACGAGCCGCTCGGTCGACCCCAGCAGCGTGGCCCACTGCCGCCGGGCCCAAGACGAGTAGCGCACGGCCAGGCCGACGGCAACGGCGAGCAGCGGGATGGCAGCGAGGGCAACGGCGAGCCATCGCAGGCTGGCGACCGGGCCCTGCCTGCCGGCCACCCAGACGCCGCTGGCCAGGATGCAGAACAGGGCAAAGCTCGCCAGGGCACCGGCGACGAGAATCACCCACTCGGCGAGGACCCGGTCGGCACCGCGGCGCCGGAGCTGCTCGTAGGCGAAGACCGCCGCCCACGCCGCGCCGCCGGGCAGCGTCACCGCCAGCGAATTGCCGGCCAGCGTGATCTCGAACAGCGCACCGAAGCCCAGGCGCACGCCGCCGGCGCGAAGCAGCCAGCGCTGGAGCCTGGCGAACACGACGAGCGATGCGAGCTCGAAGACGATGGCGACGACCAGCCAGCCCCAGCGAATGTGCTCCAGCAGGGCCGCACCCTGCTCGAGCCGCTTGGTCTGGGTGCTCGCGGCCACCACGGCGGCGATCAGGATGGCCACAGCCAGGATCCTGCGGACCCACTTCGCCCAGGCCCGCCCTCGGCCTGGCCGGGCGCCGTCGTCCGGCGACGTCTCGGCGGGTGGCCCAGGTCGATGGCGCCGCATGGTCGGCCACGCGGCCCGCGCCTCGCGGCGCTCCGGTTCCAATGACGTCATGAAGCCTGCCAGTAGCGACGCCCCGACGAACCGTTCCCCAAGTCCAGGCGCCGTTGACCGCCCACGCGTCAAAGGCTATCGGCTCGCTCCGTTAGGGCCCCCGAATATCCCTGTTGGCCGGGTGTGGCCAGCCGATCCTTCGTCCGCCCTCGACACGACTGCTGGCCGAGGCTTCGCTACGGTGTAATCTTGTAAGTCCATGGCACCCAAGGCAGAAACCGAGCACATCCGACGCTGGGTCGTCCAGCGCGTACCGAGGGGCTGGTTCGCCGGCTCACCCGAGGTCAACGTCGACGACGACGAGATCCTGATCGTCGGCGCCCTGGACGAGGCTCCCCCCGAGCGGGGTGCGAGCGAGGCCGCCAAGGCGGCCACCAGGGTGGCCCACATCCGCCAGTTCCGGGAGGAGACGCGCGACGCCAGGATGCACACGGCCCAGGAGGCCGAGCACACCTTTGGCCGCAAGGTCTCGTGGGGAGCCCGCTGCGGCGAGTCCTACGAGCTCTTCACGACCATGAGCGTTCCGGTGATGACCAGGCTGCGCATGGGCGAGCGGGCGGTGCTCGACATCCTGGTTGCGTCCGGCGTGGCCCGCAGCCGCAGCGACGCCCTGGCCTGGTGCGTCCGCCTGGTGGGACGACACGAGACCGACTGGCTGACCGACCTTCGCGACGCCCTGGTGCATGTGCACCGGGTCCGAGGCGAGGGCCCCACGACTATCTGAGACCTCTGAGAGGAGCGCGGATGACCGAACCTCGCATCCCATCTGGCGACGTGCTCGACACCTCGCCTGACGCGCTCGGAGAGCACCCGCTGGACGCCTACTCACGCGTCGTCACGTCGGTGGCGGCCAACCTGCTGCCGTCGGTGGCGAGCCTCCGAGTGGGCCGTACCGCCCGGCGGGGCGGCCGCGAGGCGCCCGAGGGAGCCGGCAGCGGTGTCGCCATCACACCGGACGGGTTCATGCTGACCTCAGCCCACGTGGTCACCGGGAGCCGCACAGGCACGGCCAGCTTCAGTGACGGCCGGGAGCTCGAGCTCGAGGTCGTCGGTGCAGACCGGCTCTCCGACCTCGCCGTGGTCCGGGCCAGGGGCTCCGGCCTCAGCGCCGCCGTGCTCGGTGACGCCGACGCGCTGCAGGTCGGCCAGCTGGTGGTGGCGATCGGCAACCCACTCGGACTGTCCGGGTCGGTGACCGCCGGTGTGGTGAGCGGGCTGGGTCGCTCGCTGCCCACCAGGGCCGGCAGCGCGACCAGGATCGTCGAGAACGTGATCCAGACCGACGCCGCCCTCAACCCCGGGAACTCCGGCGGCGCCCTGGCCGACGGCCGCGGTCACGTCGTGGGCATCAACACAGCCGTGGCCGGTATCGGCCTGGGCCTCGCCGTCCCGGTCAACGCCACGACCCGTCGGATCATCGGCGCCCTGATGAGCGAAGGCCGATTCCGGCGGGCCTACATCGGCATCGCCGGCGCTTTTCGAGCCCTGCCGCCGCGGCAGAGCGCCGTCCTCGGGCGCGACGCTGGCGTCGGAGTCGCCGAGATCGTGGAGGGGAGCCCCGCCGCCCGGGCCGGGCTCCGTCCCAAGGACGTGATCCTCAGCATCGATGACGACGACGTCGAGACGGCCGGCGACCTTCAGAAGCTGATGATCGGCGACGCCATCGGCAGAGCTGTCGTCCTGCGCCTCCTCCGCGACGACAGGGTCATCGAGCTCACGGTGACACCGGTGGAGCTGGTCGAGTAGACCGGGGCCCGTGGACGACAACGAGATCCTCGAGCACATCGGCGGCCTGGTCAGCGAGGAGCACACGCTGCTCGAGACGGCCGGGGATGATGGTCTCGACGAGGCCCAGGAGAGCCGTCTCGCCAGCCTGGAGGCCAACCTGGACCAATGCTGGGACCTGCTGCGCCAGCGACGGGCCCGACGGCATGCGGGCCTCGACCCCGACGAAGCCAAGGAGCGCGACACCGGCACCGTCGAGCACTACCGCCAGTGAACTAGGAGGACTGGCGTCGGGGCGTCGCCCGACGTCGGTGGCCATCCCGGCTCGGGGCCTCCCACAGCCGCAGGCCGCCGAGGATCCCTCCGGTGTTCCCGACCATGGTGGCCTTCTCCCCCAGGTCGACTTTGAGGTGCTTGGCGTTGCCCCCGCCGACGTAGAGCCGGTCGTACAGCATGAGGGACTCGAGGGTCTCCGCCGCCACCGCCACCCGCCGGCTCCAGCGCTTGTTGCCGATCCGAAGGCGGGCCGCCTCGCCGATCTGCTGCTCGTAGGTCTCGCCCTTACGGAACGGGTGGTGGGCGAGCTCCAGGTGGGGGGCCAGCTCGCCGTCGAGGAAGAAGCTGCTGCCCATCCCGGTGCCCAAGGTGATCACGCACTCGAGGCCCTCTCCTTCCACCACGCCCAGGCCCTGGAGATCGGCGTCGTTGACCACCCGGGTCGGCTTGCCCGTCCGCTCCTGGAGGGCAGCGGCCAGACCGAACCCGTGCCACGCCTTCACCAGCTCCTCCAGGACCGGAGAGCCGGCGCCAGCGCTGGTCGACAGGTTGGGCGCGGTGATGACGGCGCCCGACCGCACCATGCCGGGAAAGCCCACCGACACGCGGTCGAACGCCGGGAGGCCCCCGGCCAGTCCGAGCACCGCGTCCACGAGCACCCCTGGTGGGCAGGGATGGGGCGTCTTCACCCTCACCCGATCGACCATCATGTCCCCATTGGGGTCCAGCACGGAGGCCTTGATCCCGGTGCCCCCGATGTCGACGGCGAGCGTGGCGGGGCTGGCAGCCCTACCGGTCCCGCCTCCCGGGCGGGCGTCCCCACCGCGCCCGCCTCCCGGGCGGGCGTCCCGGGCCGGTCGTGATCGACGTGGTGTGCCCGATCCGGACTCACCATCCCCGGTCGGAGAATCTGGATCGGAAACCATGAGCGCGATGCAACCGCAATGGGTAAGACTGAGCAAGTGGTCCCTAGGGGCCGCGTGGGCCAACGGGGCGGCGGCGGCCGGTCCGGCAATCAGCTCGACCAAGGCAAACTCGAGCAAGCAGGCCGGGCGGGCTTGAGTCCCGGGGCGGAATTGCTAGGGCGCTCGGGGTGTTTGGGTCTGTGGGGATGAATTCGAGAGGAGTGAAAGATCATCGCTACTGCACGGGATACAGCCACCAAGGATGCGACGCGTAGGTCGTCCGCGCCCTTGGGAGATGCCGTCGGGCTCTTCCTCGACGACCTGGCCCGATATCCCCTGCTCACGGCCGAACAGCAGGTGGAGCTGGCCCAGCGCATCGAGGCGGGCGACGAAGAGGCCAGGCAGCGCATGATCACGGCCAACTTGCGGCTGGTCGTGCACTGGGCCCGTCTGTACCAGGATCGGGGCGTGGACCTGGGCGATCTCGTCCAGGAGGGCACCTTCGGCCTCATGCGGGCGGTCGACAAGTTCGACTGGCGTCGGGGCTTCCGATTCTCCACCTACGCGACGTGGTGGATCCGTCAGGCCCTCCAGCGGGCGGTCCACAACACCGGGCAGTCCATCCGCTTGCCGATGGACGCTGCCGAGCGCGCTCGCCGGGTCGACACGGCCCGTCGTGAGCTGGCCGTGGAGCTGGGACGGGAGCCCGACGACCGGGAGCTGGCCGAGGCGGCCGGCGTCACACTCGGTCAGCTGTCGGACCTGCGCCAGGCGGCGCGGGTCGTGGCCAGTCTCGACCAGACCGTGGGACCGGACTCGGAGACGAGCCTGGGCGAACTAGTCGCGCCGGCTGGAGATCCGTTCGAGGAGGAGGTCGACTCGGCCATCGGGCGTGAGCAGCTCCGACGGGCGGTCGAGAGCCTGAGCCCGCTCGAGCGCGACGTGCTGTGGCTCCGATTCGGGCTCGACACCGGCCAGCCCGCATCACTGGAGAACACAGCCCGACGCCTGGGTATCGGCGTCCGCCGCGCCCGCCAGGTCGAGGGCGACGCCCTCCGCCGGCTGGCCACGTTCCCCGAGCTCGAGTCTCTCCTGCTCGCCGCCTGATCTCCCCCAGGGTCCGGGCAGGGGGGCTATCGGCCGGGGCTGTAGGCCGGCCCGGGAGGCCGGTCGCGGGCGCAGCGCGCCTAGGACAACTCGGCGAGTACCGCGACCAGGTCGGGGGGCAGCGGCGACGAGAAGCTGAGCCGCTCTCCGGTGCGCGGATGGTCGAAGCTCAGCCGATGAGCGTGCAGAAAGGGCCGCCCCAGGGCCAAGCGGGACTCGGCTCCGCCGTAGCGGGCATCGCCCGCCACCGGGTGACCGATGGCGGCCAGGTGCACCCGGATCTGATGGGTCCGGCCGGTCTCCAGTCGACAATCGACCAGAGTCGCCGGCACGGGTAGCCGGTACCGCGTTTCGACTCGATAGGCCGTGCGGGCCGGCCGGCCCCGGCGGGACACCGCCATCCGGGTCGGATCCCGCTCCGACCTGCCCATCGGCGCCTCCACCTCACCGGCGTCGGCATCGACCGACCCGAGGACCAGGGC
>DASXCO010000060.1 GCA_036491125.1 Acidimicrobiales bacterium
TCCACGGCCGGTCGCGGGCGAGCGCCCCAGTCCGAGAAATGGGCCTTCAGAGACTGCGCCGTGTCCGACAGTGCGGAGCCAACGGGGGCCAGGCTCTCGGCGACCTGGCCACCGGCACCCGATGCGATCTCTCCGGCAAGGTGAGCCGCCTCGTCCAGCCGCTCGGCGAGCAGCGCCCAGGCCGCCGCTCGGTGGGGCATGAGGTAATCGCTCTCGTAGAAGAGCTCGAAACTGGGACCGGCCGTCTTGCCGTCGAAGCCCGGCCCGACGGGGAGGGTCGTGATCAGCTCACCAAGGGGCTTGATGACCTGGAACATCAGCGCCAGGGTCGCGTCGGCCAGCGTGGCCAGCTGGGCGTCGGTCTCCTCGGTGTGAGCGAAGTACCGCTCGAAGATCTGGAGCAGGATCTCGTAGCCGACGTTGAACAGATCGGTGCACTTGGCGGTCAGCACGTCGGTGATGAGGGGCACCTCGACATGGCGCTCCGGCTGGCGGCAGTTGGCCGCCACCACGGGACGGACCGGGTCGAAGCCGGGGTTGGCCTCGGTCATCTGCAGATACTCGTCGAGCACCTCGACGAACTGTCCGAAGTGAGCAGTTCGCCAGTCGCCTCGCGGGCCCTCGCCCTGCTGGAGGATGGTGTCGACTGCCCGCTGCGCAGAGCCGAGGTCCGTCACCGCGACCAGCTCGGGCCAACGGAAGTTCGCCGCGGTCGCCTGGGCCTCAGGCGGCCCCACGAACAGCCGATCCTCGCCGTACTTGTCCGCCAGGTGGGCGAGACCCTGCTCGATCGAACGGTACAGGTGACCGACCGTGGCGAAGTCCTGCAAACGGGGGACGATGTCGCCCTTCTCCAGGACCGGCTCCGCCCTGCCCATGGCTGTGAGGCCTTCGGCGTCCTCGAGGTCCATACCCTCGGGGCGCTCGAGGAACATGAAATGCCGGAGCGCCTCCTCGCCGAAGGGCAGCAACGCCAGCTGCACGCCAGCGGGATAGTGATCGAGGGGCTGCGGCAGGTTGGGCCGGCCCAGGTGCGGCGCGGCGCCGACGGCTGACAGGAGGTTGTGCACGAGCGCCAGGTGCAGCATCTCCTGGGTGGCCACGTGGGCGACGACCCCTCGCCAGCGTCGCACTGCCTCGACCTGTGCCGCGCTCAGACCCTCGTCCTCACCCTGCTTGAGCGAAAAAGCGGCAAAAAGGTACTGGCACATGATCCCGTGCTCGAGCTCCGCCGCCTCGCAGAGCATGTAGATCAGCGCTTCCCGGTGCTCGATCACGAAGGGAGCCTCGGGTTCCGCCTTCCCCCCACGAGCCGCGATCAGCTGCGCCAGCCTGCCCTGCCCCGCCGTGATCGCAGCTCTATTCGCCGTTTGACGACCACTGCTCACGGCGCTCCTCCCTCGCACAGCCGGGCCGGATGGCCGACCCTATCGAGGACCCACGTCATCGACAACCAGTTCTCGTCTCTCGTTCCGCAAGCAATCCTTGGTCGCCAAATACCCAACACTTGTGCGCCTGAGCGGTCCAGCAAACCCGATTGAAGGAGGCCCCGCGGCGCTCAGTGGGTTCGCTCCCACCAACCCCCGCCCGCTCGCACGAGCCCAGATTGCTCGAGCCGGTCGAGGACGGCCGCAACATGCTCCAATCCCATCCTCGTGCGCCGCATGATCTCCTCGGTCGGAGTCGGCTGCCAGTCGAGGGCGCGAAGCGTCGCCGACTCGTCCTCCGTGAGCGCAGGGTGTGATGGCGGCGCCGGCGCGGCTCGCCCGGTTCGCTCCAGGTCGAGGGCCGCCAGCGCGTCGTCGGCATCTCGAACCGGCGCGCACCCATCGGCCAACAAGGCGTTCGTCCCCTCCGATGCGGGACTGCGAACCGAGCCCGGGACGGCCATCACCGGTCGCCCCCGCTCAATGGCGGCGGTGACCGTGTACAGCGCACCACCGCGGCGATGACACTCGACGACGACCACGACGTGGGCGAGGGCGGCGATGATCCGGTTGCGCATCGGAAAGCGCCGGGGCGCCGCCGGCGTCCCCAGCGCTGACTCGGACAGCAGGAGGCCTCTCGTCGCAACTTGTTCCCACAGTTGGGTGTGGCGGCGCGGGTAGACGACGTCGAGACCCGAGGCCACCACGCCGGCAGGAGGAGCACATGCCGCGGCCAGCGCGCCGTGGTGGGCAGCACCGTCGATGCCGAGGGCGAGCCCGGACACGACCACGACGCCCGCTCGAGCCAGGTCGCGACCCAGCTCGGACGCCACCTCTTCCCCGTAGTGGGTCGCCGAGCGGGTACCGACGACGGCGACGGTGGGTCGGGTGAGAATGTCGAGCTCGCCCCGGGAGTACAAGACGGCGGGCGGCTGGTGATCGGCGGCCAGCACCTGCGGGTAGCCAGGATCACCGAGGTGGTTCACGGCGACCGCCGCGCCGTCGCTCATGATGCCAGCGACGGTGCCAGCGCCGCCAAGGCCACCCGCAGCTCCAGGGCCGCGGCCACCTGCTCCGCTCCGACGACCGGGGGCGCTCCGTCGAGGTCGGCCATGGTGCGGGCGACGCGCCGGATCCGATGCAGGCCGCGGGCGCTCAGGGTGCCCGATCGCAACCGGCGCTCCAACAGCGCCTCGGCGTCGCTGCTCAGCGGTGCTAGGTCGTCCAGGCGGTTGGCCGGAATCTCTGCATTGGCGCGCAGGCCGCGTCCGCGAGCCAGCTCCCGGGCCTGGGCCACGCGCTCGGCCACCACCGCGCTGGGCTCCCCCGGTGGCCCACCCAGCAGTTCCTCCACCGCCGGGCGAGCCAGAGCGACCCGAAGATCGAAGCGGTCCAGCACGGGCCCGGAGAGACGACGGGTGTACCGGGCCCGCGCCGCCTCCGAGCACCGACACGCCCCTGGTGTCGATCCCTCGCCGCAGGGACAGGGGTTCATGGTCCCGACGAGCAGGAAGCGGGCCGGGAAAGTCATGCTCGCTCGAGCCCGGCAGACTCGCACCACACCCTCCTCGAGCGGTTGGCGCAGCGCCTCCAGCACTGTCGTGGCGAACTCACCCATCTCGTCGAGGAAGAGGACGCCGTTGTGGGCAAGGCTGACCTCGCCGGGTCGCATCCACGACGTCCCACCCCCGATGACGGACACGTCCGATGCACCATGGTGGGGCGCCCGGAAGGGCGACCGCCGGACCAGACCGCCCGACAGGGCGAGCCCGGCCGTCGAGTGCACGCGCGTCGTCTCGAGGGCCTCGGCCGAACCCAGCGGGGGGAGAAGGGGCGCAAGCCGGCCGGCGAGCATCGTCTTTCCCGAGCCCGGAGGGCCGATGAAGAGCAGGTGGTGTCCTCCCGCGGCGGCGACCTCGACCGCCCGCCGACCGAGGCGCTGGCCGCGCACGTCGGTCAGATCCGGCTCCTCGGAACCCGCCGTTGCTGTCCTCGGGTGGGCTGACTCGCTCGGCCAGGCGCCGACTCCCTGCAGGGCGTCCACGAGCTGGGACAGGGACCTCATCCCTCGAACGACGTGGCGCCCGACCAGTGTCGCCTCGTCGGCACAGGCTGCCGGCACGACGACGGCACCGACGGACATGGCATCGACGAGGGCGACGACTCCAGGGATACGACGCAGCGAGCCATCGAGGCCGAGCTCACCGAGGAACCCGCAGTTCTCGACGGCATCTGCGGCCAGCTGACCGCTGGCGACCAGCAGACCGATGGCGATCGGGAGGTCCAGTCCGGCGCCGCCCTTGCGGACTCCGGAGGGGGCGAGGTTCACCGTCACTCTGCGCAACGGCCAGGGCAGCCCGCTCGAGAGCAGGGCTGCCCGCACGCGGTCTCGTGACTCCCTGCAGGCGGCGTCGGGCAGGCCGACGACGGTAAACCCGGGCAGCCCGTTCGAGACGTGCACCTCCACGGCGACAGGGCGACCTTCGACGCCGAAGAGGGTGGCGGATGAGATAGCGGCGATCACGACTACTCCCTGGTCGTGCGGTCCATGGGGAGGGCCGTGGATGTCGGCGCCGGCCACTCGAGACGCCGAGAGCATCGTAGGCAAGGGGTGTGACGGCGGCGTCCGCAGCTAGCTGACGCGCCCCGGCGCTATAGACCTGTCGCCTTACTCACAGATCCGGGCTGCCCTCCCTGAGCAGGGAGATGAACTGGGCAGGGCGGCCCTCACCAGGCTTCGTCGTGCGTACGAAATCGGCCAAAATCTCGGCGAAGCGCGCCGGCGCCTCGACATGGGGAAAGTGGCCGACGCCCGGAATGATCTCCAGACGGCTGGCCGGGAGGGCCCGGTGTGTGGCGTAGGCGTGATCGAGAGGGATGATGCCATCGCGGTCGCCCCAGATAATGAGCGTCGGGACCTCGGCCGTAAGGTACAGCCGGTCTCTTGCGCTTACGGACTGTCCGCCGGGATCGATCACGGCTCGTACCGTTCGCACGAAAGCGTTGCGGTTCGCCGACTCCGTGAGCGAGGCGTAGGCCCGCCACGACTCTGCCGCCCCGACCGACCGTAGACCTCGATCGAAGAGAAACCGCGCTACCGCGTTGCCCCAGCCTCGCACGAAGGGCGGGAACAGCACGGGCATGAGAAATTCAGCACCAGGAATGGTGAGGTAGCGAAGCACCCAACTGACCTCCCGACCCAGGCCACCACTGTCCACGAGGACAAGGCGCTCGCAGATCTCCGGGTGTTGGTAGGCCAGCTGCATCGCGACGCCCCCGCCCAGGGACTGGCCGACCAGTGTGGCCCGCTCGATCCCCAACACAGCGAGGAGGTCCCGCAGCCCGCTGGCGTGGGCGCCGAGCGAGTAGTCACCAAGGGGCTTGGCCGACTCGCCATGTCCAATGAGGTCAGGTGCCACCACTGTGTAGTCCCGGGCGAGGAAGGGCATGACCTCTGTCCATGCGCGCGAGCTCCCGGCGATGCCGTGGATCAGAAGGAGCACAGGGCCTCGGCCGACGCGCCGGTAGCCCACTTCGTGGCCGTGAATGCGTACACGCTCGAGCGGATAACTCACCGTCGGCCGGTCCCCTTGGCTGTGCCGCTCGGGCGGCGACCGCCACGTGCTTCCGTGCGAGATCGACTCGTCCGCCGGGCCAGCTTCTTCAGCTCGGCCGTGGCATCAGCTACTCCTGTAGCCAGGTCCCAGAGACGGGGCATGAGCTCTCGCGCCCCCAACAAGCCAAAACCCACGCTGTCCATGTAGCTCAACACCGTGATGTTGAGCCCCAACCCGTCGAAGATAGGTCCGAGGGGATACAGAGCCGTCAGTCTCGATCCGGCGAAGTACAGCGGGAAGGGCGGTCCGGGAACGTTCGAGATGACGACGTTGTGGATGGGTCGATGACGCTCGGCCAGCTTCATGGCGGAGTACAAACGGGCGGCCTGAGAGAAGACGTTCGGCGCCGCTAGCTCCGCCCATTCTTGGAGCATCGTTGCCCCCACGGCACTGTGCTCCTCCTTGGCTCCCTTGGTGGACTCGTGAATAGCGTGCAGCCGCTCCACAGGGTCATCGAGGTCGGTGGCCAGGGAGGTGAACATGGCGGACACTTGGTTCGCCCCTGACCCTGGCTGGTCGCCATCGGCGCGAACTGAAATAGGCACTGTCGCGATGAGAGGTTTGTCGAGGTGCTCGCCGCCCTGGTCGAGATAGCGACGGAGGGCTCCGGCGCAGATGGACAGCACCGCGTCGTTGACGGTGGTTCCAAAGGCGTTCTTGATCGCCTTGACGTCGTCCAAAGGCACGCTGGTGAACGCCACCCGCCGATGGGGTGTGATGGCAGCATTGAAGGACGTGCGGGGAGCGTCCAGAGGGGTGCCACCTTTGGGTGCACCTCCCCGGCGGCGCAGGACGAGCCTGACGACAGCGCCCAGCGTGGTGGGGACGAGCTTGGCCAGCTGCACCGGCCGCCGTAGCCGCGAAGTCAGTGCGTAGCCAAGCATCTCGATGTCTGACGGCTTGTGCTCCGGTTCCCAGCGCGGCGGGGCGGCTTGATGCTCGCCGGGCTCGGGGGCCAGGTCCAACAGGTGGACCAAGATATTGGCCCCTGACACTCCGTCGATGGTGGAGTGATGCAACTTTGACACCGTTGCCACCTGCCCGTTCTCCAGTCCCTCGACCATCCAGATCTCCCAGAGTGGCCTGGAGCGGTCGAGCTGGAGGCCGATGATGTGGCCCGCTAAATCCGCAAGCTCCTCGTCCCCGCCCGGAGCTGGCACCGCGACTCGACGCAGGTGGAAGTCGAGGTCGAAGTCAGGATCCTCGATCCACACGGGGTGGTGAAGGTTGAACGGCACGCGAGCTAGCCGACGACGGAACTGTGGTACGAGATGGAGTCGATCTGCCACCGTCTCCTGGACGCGGGCGAAGGTGTATCCGCCCGCCACCGTCGATGGATCGAAGGTCATGACAGACGACACGTGCAGGTGGTTGGCGGGCGTCTCGAAGTACAGGAAGGATGCGTCCAATCCGCTCAGTCGCTCCATGGCCCGGCCTCCCGACTACCGCGCAGGCGTGCGATCGGCGTCTCGGGTTCGATAGAGAGCTCTGTCCAGCCCGGCGACGCTCTGCATTGGACCTTCTTACCCAGCTTGCAGGCAATTCCCACCCGTTCGAGGTAGCTCCGGCGGTATTCCGGTCTTCGAAGGGCGGCATCCAGTCGTGCGGCGATCGTCCAGGCCTTCGACCTCCGTCCCCCCTCTCGATCTCTCTGCCCGACCCACGAGCAATGACCACTCCCCCATCATGGTCCCCGTTCGCCAACAGCTGGGTCTGGCCAGCCGGTACTAGGAGGTCGCAAACTCATGCAGCCCTCTGCGTGTCCTTTCGCTCCGGTGCCAATTGCGACGGAAACGCATTACATCGGAAGCAGCGCAGCTCGGCATCAGAGTGCGACGAATCCGGATGCCACGCGAACGCCTCCTGGGAGTCGCAGCGCGGGCACCGGAATGCCCGCCGGACCACCTGACCACAGTTCCCGCAGGGCTGTCTACCAATACCCATAAAGGATCACTCACCTTCAAAATGGGTTGTTGCACAGCGCATCTGCCCTCCGACCCCTGCCCCATGGCCTCTCTTCCCCAGTGCCCGTCAGAGTAGTTTTTGATACCCCGAATCACAGAAGACAAACCAGGGCAGCACGGTCAGCGCGTACTTGTGTCCCGGCGCGTGGCGCACGTTGCAGAGCAGAGGTGCTTACGATCTCCAGAGGCGCGAGTCGGCGGAACCCACGTTCGCAGGAGGAGACCGGCAGCCCCCGTACACTCGGCACATCGACACGGGACTGCACGAACTTGTCCTTCAGATAGAACGCGTTCTGCCGGCTACTCGTCCCACTGTGTTCGCGGCCTTTAGCGACCCAGATGACCTAGCAAGGTGGTGGGGTCCTGCGGGGTTCGCCGTCCCGAGGCTGGAGTTCCAGGCGCGAGTCGGCGCGACCTATCGGATCCAAATGCAGCCGCCGGAGGGCGATGCCTTCTACATCACCGGTAAGTTCCAAACTGTCGACGCGCCCGATCGGCTCGCCTATACGTTCGCATACGAGGAACCCCACCCCGATGACGTTGAAACTCGGGTCGATCTTCTCTTCCGTGATGTTGGTCAATCAACCGAGGTTGCCCTCACGCAGGGGCCATTCAAGACTGAGCCACGTCGGACGCTTCACCGGGACGGGTGGACAGACAGCTTCAACAAGCTCGAACGGTTCTTGGTCTCGCAGGGTTCTGGCACCCAACACGGCGCTCGTGAACCGCGAGCCCGCCCGAAGTGACGACAGGCTGAGCCGTGCGTGCCAACTCCGAGCGCAGTGGGTCTTGGATCAAGCCCGCGGCCACTGAGACGTCAACATCGCCGCTGACGACGCCCGGTTCCTGGTGCTTCCATGTGGCATGGGCCTTGCTCAACACTGCTCGCATGGGACGGTTCTCGTAGAGAACCTCTGCGACCAAGTGAACGATGCCAGCATTCGAAGCAGCCGCCCCTACCGCGCCGAGGAGGAGAGTCCCCAAACCGCGTCCGTGGTAGTCGTCGAATACATCAAAGGCGATATCCGCCACCTCGTGGTCGTCCCGGCGCCGGATGTATCGACCCTCCGCTACCGTACGCCCGCCCTCGTCGCTCGACACCCTCCAGGCGAAATGATCGACGTAGTCGATGTTGACGAGGTAATCGATCATTTGCCCGCTCGGGCGGGCTGACGTGAAGAAGCGACGCTGGATGAACTCCTGCGATTGTCGAGCGAAGGCGGTGGCCAATTCGTCGCGGTCGGTCGCAAGCACGGGGCGAACCAGGAACCGCCCGCCGCCGTCAGGCAGTTTTACGGGAACGCCTTCAGCAACGGTGGCGAAGCGCGGAGCGGCGACACAGGTCAACCGCTCGTGCACTCCGGGTATCCCCACGAGCAGTTCGAAGGCCCCCTCGTCACCGACCGCCGCTCGAACCGGGGAGGCTGCCGTCACGGTCGCGTGGCGCGGACGTCTTGTGAGGAGGGCGAGCTCGCCCAGCATTGAACCCCCTCCCGCCGTTCCCAAGGTGTGTGTGTCGCTGCCATCGCTCCGCGACACAGTGACAGCCCCATCCAGGACAATGAGGAACGACGTGCCCCGGTCGCCTTGGCGCATCAAGACATCGCCCGCTTGATACTCCGCAATCACCAGTGTTGACCACAGCTCGCCGAGCGAAGCCCCGTAGGGACTTGCGAACAAGTCGAGCGAGGCAAAGTCGGCTGCGATCGCTGTCGTGTATCGATCTCCTGTCCGGATCGGTGTGGTCGTTGCTGTCATCGTGGTCCCCTTCGCCCCGGCACTCTCGCACCGAGCTGCATCGTGACCGCGACGCTACGCACGGGCCGTTCGCTTAGCGTTCGCTGACCTGACCAGCGCTGCCAACGCTCAGTGTCGGACGCGGACGCTCCCCGCGCACCACATCGCAACGACACGCGACCCGAGCATCCGGCTGTGTTCCCTCTCGGCGTGCTGCGGCCCCTAGATGCTCGTCCGAGCACCCAGCCATCGTGTTCCTCTCTGGCAGTTGTCAGTTACCCTGACATAGTGGTAGGGTGCTGGAGATGCCACGGGAACTGACAGCGTCCCCACCACCAGGAGCAAACCTGGGATACCTGTTCCGGCTCGCCCACCAACGGTTCCGGGCGGCGCTCGAGGAGGGGGTACAAGACCTTGGGCTGTCCGCGCAGGAGTACGTCATCCTCAGCGTGTTCGAGACACGTGTGGAGCTGACGGCTTCCGAGCTGGCGCGCATCACCCAGGTCACGAGGCAGACGATGCACACCGCCGTCTTCTCGCTAGAGAGCGCGGGCTTGCTCGAGCGCAGACCCAGGAACCAAAGGGTCGTTCTCGTTCGCCCCACGATACGGGGCCGTAAGACCCTCAAGGCCGCAACAGAGCGCGTCCGCGCCGTCGAGCGGAGCGCCCTCGCCGGTCTCAGCTACAACGACGAGCGCGCGATACGGACTTGGCTCGCCGACGTAGCCGCGATGACAACCAGCCCTCGACAGACCAACGTCGAGTGAAAGGAGAGGGTGTGATCGATGGAGTGCTCCTCTCGAGGCCGGCAGGCGCGCCGGCCAGCCCCCAGCTGTTGACCAACCACGACGAGGCCACCGGGGCGCGAGTCGCCCGGCACCAACAGCGCCAGATCAGTGGAACCCGATCATGACCCTCCATCAACGTATCCACAGCGCCGAGGCCGATCTCTTCGCCACCATCGATGCAGAGGTTGACGAATCGTTTCTCGAGCTCGCCACTACCGGCTTGCGCCTGCGGCTGCTTTCACAAGGCAGCGGCCCGCCAGTGGTGCTGCTCCACGGCGTGTCTCTCAGCGCCGCCGCCTGGGCGCCGTTGTTCAGCACGCTCTCGGGCTACCGATTGCTCGCGGTGGACCTTCCCGGTCACGGGCTGTCGGACCCCGTCGATTATGGACACGGTCACCTGCGTGAGCACGCGCGCGAGTTGGTCGACGACATCTTCGACGCGCTCGGGATCGACGAAGCGCCGGTCATCGGCCACTCGCTGGGTGGAATGCTCGCGCTGTGGTATGCGGCCACCAGCAGCAAGCGGATCTCCAGGCTGGTGGCGATCGGAGAGCCAGCTGTCGCGCTTCCCGGCGTCCGCGTACGCATGCCACTGTCGCTGTTGACCGTACGCGGCCTCGGCGTGGCCTTCTTACGCTCGCCCACTACCCGCTCGCTCTATCGCCGCCTGCTTGCCCAAGGCCTTGGTCGCGCCGAGGTTGCCGCCGCACCGGATTCGCTCATCGACGCGCTACGCCTATCCGCCCGTCGGCCTGAGAACGCGAGAACCGTTAGCTCGCTGATGCATGCGATCGACCACTTTCGCCGGCCGCGCACCCAGAGCGTCCTCACCACTCCGGAGCTCGCCGCGATCGCCATACCCACGATGTTCATCTGGGGAACAGACGCCCCCTACCTCTCCGCCGAACGTGCTCGGCCCTCGATCGACCAGATTCCGAAGGCGACGCTTTGCGAGGTGCCCGGTGGGCACGGCCCTTGGCTCCTCGACCCCAAGCGAAGCGCGGATCTGATCCGAAGCCACCTCACCAGCATCACGGCCAAAGAGCCATGACATGGGCGCTCAGTGGACGAAAGTCTTGGGCCTCAGCGTTGATGTCATCAGCGCCTCCCTCGCCCACTGGTCTTGGGACCACCGGAGCGGGCGGCCTGACCCTTGGAGAAGGGCTCTTGGCGGGCGAGATCGGGGGCTGGCCGTTGGGCGAGGGCGCCAACTGCCCGATCCGGGACCCGATTCGTCACCCCGAAGACCTGCCCTGCTGAGTGCCCTCTCGGCCTAACCCTCAACCTTAGGTCGAGGGATGGCGTGTTCCAGCGAGAGCTGCCCAAGGTGGGCCAGTGTTTCGTAATGTCCCTGGTCAGGTACCCCCGCACCGCGGATTTGAACGCCTGCCCCCCGTCCCGACGACGCGCCCATCGGGCAGCGGCTCGGCCAAGGTGTTAGGGCATCGTCGAAAGGACGGCTCTGGCCTCCGCATCGATGCTTGAGGGCTCCCGCAGCCGGCCGGCTACGCCCTCGATGAGCTCCTCGTCGTCGATGTCGAGGTCGACCCTTCGGCCCCGGATCCGTGTCCGGCCGCCCGGGTCGATGGCGATGACGAGGTCTGGCTTCTCCTCGGCCAGAACGAACCGAGAGAAGCGGGATCGCCACGAGCGGCGCTCAGCTCCTATCTCGGGATCGGCAACCACGAACATGTCGTCGGCGTGAGTCGCGAGCTCTCCGGCGACGTGGAAGGCCTGCCATCGGCGGGGATATTCGCCCACGCTGGTGTCGATCTCATCGCCGCCTTCCCTGAATCGGCGGCGGGTGTCGGCGTTCTGCTGCCGCCACACGGCCAGCAGCTGCTCGGGTGGGCTGTCGGCCTTGTCGGCGCGCTCACTCC
>DASXCO010000061.1 GCA_036491125.1 Acidimicrobiales bacterium
GGACCGGCCGGGGCCGGACGGCAGGGCTGAACCGTCCGGGCAAGTCCCGGTGGGCGACGACGGCAGTAAGACCTTGGTTCCCGCGGGACCTGAGGCGGCCTGAGCCCCAGAATCCCACGACTGAAGTCGTGGGAGCAGTCAAGACCGCTGCTTGGTGATCAGGGCGGCGACGCGATCAAGGAGATCGAGGGGGTCGAAGGGCTTGGTGATGTAGTCCTCGGCCCCGGTCGACTGACCGGCCCTGATGTCGGATTCCTGCGCCTTTGCCGAGAGAAGGATGACAGGGATGCCAGCCGTGACCGGATCGGCTTTGAGCGCCGAGGCCACCTCGAGGCCGTTCATCTTGGGCATCATGATGTCCAGAACCACCACGTCAGGGAGCTCCGCCCGCGCCCGTTCGAGCCCCTCGACACCGTCCACTGCGTCGACGACGGTATAGCCCTCCATCTCGAAGTTCACTTGCAGCAGTGTCTGGATCACGGGGTCATCGTCCACGACCAGGACCGTGGTTACGGGCATCGGGGGAATACTAGGGGGCCAGCCAGGGCCAACGACCAACCCGGTACAGTCTCGGGTCAGCGCCCTCGTAGCTCAGGGGATAGAGCACCGGCCTCCGGAGCCGGGTGCGCAGGTTCGAATCCTGCCGGGGGCACGAATCGCGCGGGGGTCGTTGTTCGCCGAAAGATCACCGGCTATTCACCCCCCAGAGGGAGGACCGGGTCTGCAGGCCGGGAACCCCTTTGCGTGATACGACAACAAATGCGGCGGACGTCAGTGATCGCCCTGGTTTGCGTGACGCTGGGCCTTTCCGGCGGTGTCGCCCTGGCGGCCGACAACGACACCTCGAATGGTCGGATCGGGCCCGCCTACGGGATCACACCGGGTGGTCGGCAGCTCACTCCGGCCGGCCGGATGACGGTACTGGGTGACTTCCCGACGGGGGGCGCCCTCTCGCCCGATGGCCGCTTCTATTGGGCCGTCGACTCCGGGCACGGTCGCGACGACGTCCAGGTCGTCGACGTCGGGACCGGCAAGGTGCGCCAGGCGCTCCCGCTGCCCGGCGCCTACGGCGGCATCGCCTACGCACCCGACGGACGCACCGTCTACGTCTCGGGCGAGCCGGTGGGCAACAGCCACCCGACCGGTCCGACGATGGCGAACAACGGCGACGCCATCCACGTCTTCGCCGTCGACCCCGCCAGCGGGCGGGCCACCGAGCGCGCCCCGATCACCCTTCCGCCGACGAGCGGCGGGACGGCCCAGAAGGAAGGGGCGAACCCAGCATCGCTGATCGCCCAGCCACCGGGCCCCGGCCCCTCGTCCGGTCTGGGCTGGCCCATCGGTCTGGCCGTCACGCCGGATCAGCGGATGCTCGCAGTGGCGCTCAACCAGGCGGACCAGGTGGCGGTCGTCGACCTGACGACGCGAGCGGTGAATCTGGTCAAGGTGGGCGCGTATCCGTACGGCGTCGCAGTCGACGGCCACACGGCGTACGTGTCGAACGAGTACGACGGCACGGTCTCTGTCGTCGACCTCGACAGCGGCAAGGTGGCTCGCACGATCACGGTCGGCACCCAGAACTCACACCCGGAGGGCCTCGCCCTCGACCGCGCCCACCACCAGTTGTTCGTAGCCGTGACCAATCGCGACCTCGTCGCGGACATCGACACCACAACGAGCACGGTCCGCGACGTTTCCGTGGGCCGTAGCGCGGGAGTGGGCACCGCGCCTGTGGCCCTCCAGGTGGCGCCCGACGGTCGGACCCTGTACGTCGCCGACGCCGGCGAGGACGCCGTCGCCGTGATAGCGCTCGCCGACCGGGCGGGGGGCGCCCGAGCGCTCACCTTGGTCGGGCGCGTGCCCACCGCCTTCTATCCGACCGATGTGGCGGTCACACCGGACGGCCATCGCCTCATCTGGCTCGCCGGAAAGGGACTGGGCGCGGGGGCCAACCCCCTCTACGGCCAGCACTTCGCGGCCAGCGAGCAGGCGCCCTACGGCCAGTACGTGGTCGACATGCTGATCGGTCGCCTCGGCGTGCTCTCCACGCCGAGCGACGCCGACGCGGCGCGCATGTCCCGTCAAGTCAACCAGGAGATCCGTCCCACCGACCTCGGCCCTGGACCGGCCAACACACCGATCAACGCGCCCGGCGGTGGACCGAGCCGGCAGATCAAGCACGTCTTCTACGTCGTCAAGGAGAACCGTACCTACGACCAGGTCTTCGGTAGCGATCCCCGCGGCGACGGCAGTCGCTCGCTCGAGCTGTTCGACGACAATGGCGTGAACGGGCCGGCTACCGGCGTCACTCCGAACGCACACGCCTTGACCCGGATGTTCCCGCTGCTCGACCACGTCTATGCCGACAGCGAGGTCTCGGTTGACGGGCACATCATCACCTCGGGCGCCTACGCCACCGACTTCGTCCTCAAGGCCATGCACGCCAACTACGCCAACCGGGGTCGGGTCGCCAACTTCGGCCAGGCGCCGGAGACCTTCCCCCCGAACGACTTCATCTTCGACCAGGCCGTCCGTCAGGGTGTGTCGTTCCGCAACTACGGCGAGAACAGCGCCGGCGTGCTGCCGAGCAGCGACGACGGCCGGCCGACGTATCGCGCATCCCAGGCCAACACCGCGTTCGGCTACCCGCTCTTCTTCGGGTGCGACGGTCTCGGAACAACCCCCAACGGGCTCGACAACGCCGCCGTCTGCGACACCGACTCCGGCACCATGGGCCCCGCGGGCAACGTCGGCGTGGCCACGAGCCGGTTCGACTTCTTCCAGCAGCAGTTCGACGCCCAGGTGGCGACGGGCACGGTCCCGGCGCTCAACTACATCACGCTGCCGAACGACCACACCAACGGCGTGCAGAAGAACTATCCGACACCCAAGGCGATGGTGGCGGACAACGACCTCGGTCTGGGCCAGCTCGTCGACCTCATCAGCCACTCGCCGATCTGGTCGAGCAGTGCCATCTTCGTCGTCGAAGACGACTCCCAGGACGGCGCCGACCATGTCGACGCCCACCGGATGCCCGCGTTCGTGATCTCGCCGTGGGCGCGCCATGACACCGTCGTGCACACCCGCTACGACCAGCTCTCGGTGCTGCGCACGATCGAGCTGATGCTCGGGCTCCGTCCGCTGTCGCTGTACGACGCGCTGGCCGAGCCGATGTACGACGCTTTCGTTCCGGGCGATGCCGCGCCGGACCCCGAGCCGTACAACGCGGTCACCCCGACCCAGTCGCTCACCCAGCTGAGCTCGGCGACACCCGTCGGGCTCGACGGCGCCCTGCCCTACAACGACGTCGACCTGGTACCCCAGCGGCTGTTCGACGCCGCCCTCTGGCGCAGCGTGTACGGCCCCCGCTCGACGCCACCACCCGCGGGGCCCGACGCCTCCCCGGACGAAGCCGACCGGGCTACCGAGGCGCAGGAGGTGTGGCAGGAGCACGGCAACGTCGCCGCCTGGCTGCGGGCCCACCCGCGCGGTGACCCGTCTGACTGAGGGCGTCGGTCACCGCCGAAGCTGTTCGAGAACAAGTCGGACGACGTCGTCTGGCGCCTCCTCCGGGATCCAGTGCGACACCCCCTCGAGAATCGCGAACCGGTATGGCCCGGAGACGAAGCGCGCCGTCAGCTCCGCTGCCTTCCGACCCAGCGCCACGTCCTTGGTGCTCCACACGTAGAGGGTGGGCACCGTCACCGGCTTGGCGTCGCGTACAGCGGTCGCCTCGTACGGCAGTGCCCGGTACCAGTTCAGTGCCCCCGTCAGGGCACCGGGCTCTCGCATGGCCTCGAGGTAGGCGCGGGCCGTGTCCTCCGACAGGCCCGAGCGGCGCATCGCCGTCAAGGCCACGCGCCCGTCACCCGCCAACGTCAGCCACTCGGGCAGTCGGGGGATCTGGAACAGTCCCATGTACCACGAGCGGAAGGCCTGGCCGCTCGTCAGCGCCGAGCGCAGGAAGGCACCGGGGTGTGGCGTCGACAACACGGTCAGCGTGCGAAGCCGGTCGGCGTGGTCGGTGGCCAGCGCCCACGCCACCGCGCCACCCCAGTCGTGGCCGACGACGTGGAAGCGGTCGAGGCCGGCCTGATCGGCCAGGGCGAGGACATCGCCCACCAGCTCGCTCATGACGTAGGCACGACGCTCCGGGGGTCTCGCCCTGGGTGAGTAGCCGCGTTGATCGGGGGCGAGGACCCGATAGCCGCCGGCCACCAGCCCGGGAGAGACCGAGCGCCACGACGCCGAGCTCTGGGGATAGCCATGGAGGAGCACGACCGTCTCGGCCTCTGCCGGGCCTCGGTCGCTCACGTCGAAGGTCAACCCGTTGCGGGTGAAGTGTTCCACTCCTGCAGCATCGCATCGCGACGCCCGCTCGCGCTCGTTCACGTCGTCGGGCCGACTCGCCTGCGGGCCGCCGCGACGTTCCCGCCGCCGGAGCCGACCCTGCCGTATGCTCGGGTGCGAAGTGGGTCCTTTGCCGACCGTCACCGCTGAGCGTTGACGCGCGACCCCAAGGCACTCTCCGACCCGTCGGCGATTCGCCGCACCGGGCTGGTGCTGGGGCTGACGCTTGTTGCGGGCTGCACCGATGCGATCAGCTACCTGGGGTTGGGCCGGGTCTTCACCGCCAACATGACCGGCAACACGGTGCTGCTCGGCGTGGCGGTAGCCCAGCGTGACGCCGGAGCGGCTGGCCGGTCGGCGGCGGCCCTCGGCGGGTTCCTCGTCGGCGCCACCCTGGTGGGCCTGGCGCCGTCGCCAAAGAGCGGGCTCCGATCGGTGACCGCCCCGCTGATCGGGGAGGTGGCCCTCCTCGCCGCTCTGCTCGGCTGGTGGATCGTGGCTGGCTCGGGACCCACCGGAGCAGTGCGCGACGGGCTCATCGCCCTGGCCGGTACCGCCATGGGCGTGCAGAGCGCGGCAGTGGCCCGCCTGGGCGTCCCCGGGGTGGCGACGACGTACATCACCGGGACCTGGACGGGGATCACCGCGGGCGTGGCGACCTGGCTGCGCCAGCACCCGCGGGTTCGCCGAGGTCGGACCGGAGCGGTGAGCCAGCCGGCCGGGGACGAGGACCCGAAGGTGAAGCGAGGACTCCAGGTGGCGGTCGTCCTCATCTATCTGGGCGGGGCGATCGCCAGCGGGTTCGCCCGCGACGCATGGGGCGCGGCCGCGGCGTCTGTTCCTCTGGGCATCCTCGCCTGCGTCCTGCTCGCCACGGCATTGCCGCCAGAGCGAGGCGGGCTCGCAGCCTGACGAGCGCTCACAGATCGAGGGTGGCCCCCGAGACGCCGGCCCGCCGGATCGCCTTCGCCTTGGTGCGCAGGAGAATGTCGCGCGGCGCCATGCTGATGCGTGACGCCAGCGCCAGGGCCTCGTGCTCGAGGTCCTCCGAGGCCACGACCATCGACACCAGCCGCAGCCCGAGCGCCTCCTCGGCCCCGACTCGTCGACCGGTCAGGCACAGATCCCGGGCCACGGCGCCCCCCACCAGGTCGTGGAGGGGGCCGTAGACGACATCGCTGAAGGCCTGCTCGGGGTGGGCGAAGCGGGCCGTCGTGGCGGCCAGACGGATGTCGCACATGACGGCCAGGTCGAACCCACCGGCCAGGGCCGGTCCGTTGACGGCGGCGACGGTCGGCAGGGGAAACTCGACCAGCGTGCGGTGCCAGCGGTCCGACGAGTCCCAGAGGCGGCGGGCGTGGGCCTCGTCCCCGAGGTCGTCGAACTCCTTCAGATCGAATCCCGCCGAGAAGGTGTCGCCGGCGCCGGTCACCACGACCACCTTGGCGCCATCGTCGCGGGCCATGGTGTCGAGGACGTCGCTCATCTCGTCCCGCAGCTCGATCGAGAGCGCGTTCTTCTTCTCCGCTCGGTGGAGGGTGAGCAGCCTCACCCCCTCGTCACACTCTCGAGTGAGTATCAGACGGGCCAACTTGTTCCTCCCGCGCTAGATCGATCAAGCGGCGCCGGCAGGGATCCCAGGGCGCGGATCCCAACGTCTAGCACCTACGATCGTCCGGTGGAGGCGAGGAGGGGCGTCGGCGAAACGGCAAGGCCCAGCTGATGTAAGGGCCCCGCCCGACCGCCGGGTCGACGCTTGACGACGACTCCCACCTGTACGAGAATCGCCTGGCTAGGGAGAAGTCGTCACGCCTGGGGGAGAGTTCCTCACCCCGTGTCATCCCGGCTGAGAGCGTGGCGAGGGGTTGGGGAGGTGGCCCGATGCAACGACTTACGGGATTCGACGCCGCGTTCTTCCATGTCGAGACCGCGGGCGCGCACATGCACGTGGGCCAGACCTGTGTGTTCGATCCGTCGACGGCACCAGAGGGGCACTCCTTCGAGCGGGTGCGCCAATTGATCGAGGACCGCCTGCACCTCGTGCCCCCGTTCCGTCGGCGGCTGGCCGAGATCCCGCTGCGGCTCCACCACCCGGTGTGGCTGGAGGACCCGGACTTCGACCTCGACTACCACGTGCGCCCCGCCGCCCTACCGGAGCCCGGGGGCGTGGCCGAGCTGGCCGATTTCACCGCCGAGGTGATGAGTCGACCGCTCCATCGCCACCGGCCGCCCTGGGAGATGTACGTGATCGAGGGCTTGGAGGGCGGCATGGTCGCTGTTGTCACCAAGGTCCACCACGCCGCCATCGACGGCCTGTCGGGCGCCGAGATCACTGCGAGCCTCCTCGACCCTTCGCCCGAATCGGTGACGACCCCGCCCGAGCGAGCGTGGGAGCCCGACCGCGTCTCGCCGTTGGATCTGGGCCGCGCCGCTCTCGGCGAGCTCGTCCGACAGCCCCGTACCGTCGCCAGACTCGCCTCCCGCAGCGTCGGCTCTGCTCTCGCCCTGCGCCGGCGGAACCGATCGGAGGGCGCGTCACCACCGCCCGCACCGTTCAGCGCCCCCCGCACCTCGCTCCAGACAGCGGTCGGCGCCCACCGGCGGATCGCCTTCGCCGAGGCCAGTCTGGACAAGGTCAAGACGGTGAAGAACACCTTCGGCGGGACCGTCAACGACGTGATCTTGGCCACGTGCGCCGGAGCCCTCCGCTCCCTGCTGGCCGCGCGCGGCGAGCACCCGGAGCGGTCGTTGGTCGCCGCTGTCCCCGTCTCTGTCCGGTCGGACGGGCAGCGGGGAACGATGGGGAACCAGGTGTCCGCCATGCTCGTGTCGCTGGCGAGCACCGTGGATGACCCCGTCGAGCGCCTGCGCGCCATCAGCGCCGGATCCGCGCAGGCCAAGGCACAGGACAAGGTGTTCGGCGCTCAGGCGCTGGCCGAGTGGACCGAGGTCCTGTCCCCTGGAGTGGTCAGCCGGACGGCCCGCGTCGCATCGCGGCTCAAGGTCCTCGAGCGCCTGCCGCCGCTGTTCAACCTCATCATCTCCAACTTCCCGGGGCCTGCCTTTCCGTTGTACTTCACGGGGTCCCGCATGCTGGCCGCGTACCCCATGGGACCGATAACCGACGGTGGTCCGCTCAACATCACCGTGCAGAGCTATATGGGCACGCTTTTCTTCGGGCTCGTCGCCTGCCGCGACGCGGTGCCGGAGGTGTGGGACGTCGCCGGGTACCTCGATGACGCCCTCAACGAGCTGTCCAAGGCGGCGGACAGGGCCGGCCCGGGAGGCCGGCCTAGAGACCCGGCCGGCCCAGGGGCGGGTCCATCGAAACGACAGTGAGTTCGCGACTAGGAAGGGAGCTACGTGCCCACATATACCGACGTGGTGGCGAGAGCCCAGGACCAGTTCCTGGAGGCCCTCAAACGAGCACAGGATCGATCCGTGGGGGTGGTGGAGTCAGCCGGCCGGGTGGCTGCAGGTATCGTCCCGACACGACTCTTGACGGGACGTCTCGACGGCGCAGTCCCGCCGGAGCAGGTGGTGAGGCTGACACTCGGCTTCAGCGAGCGCCTCATCGCCCAGCAGCGGGCCTATGCCGAGCGGCTCGTGGCCGCGCTCGACTCCGCCGGGTCCGAGGCTCGGTCGGCGCGAACGCCGCAACCGAGGAAGGCTCCGTCGCGACCCAGGACATCCGGTGCCAAGGCGGGTGCCCGCTCCAACAGGCCGACCGGTGTCGACGCCGCGGCCACCGGGGCCTGACGATCTTGCCCGTCGCGGCCGGCCCGAAAGGCCGGCCCCATCAGATCGCCGGCCCGAAAAGCCGGCCCCATCAGAACGCCGGCGGGGAACCCCGCCTCACCGGGAGGGCAGGCCTGGGGCTGTGCGCAACATGAGATGCACCGCCGCCGGGGAGACATGGGCGCCCGCAGCGGCTCCTTCCATGGCCCGTCCTCGGCGCCAACTGCGCGACGCCGAGGTCCCCCGAGTACGTCTCGCCCAGCATGTCGTGCGCCTGGCCAACGGCCATCACGTGAGCTTGGCCATCGCCGGGCGAGGCGTGCCGCTCGTCGTCGTTCATGGCTTCACCGCCAATGGCATGCTCTACGCGCCGACCCTGAGCCGGCTGGTGTCGATGGGCTTCAAGGTGGTGGCCATCGACGTCGCCGGCCACGGCGGGACCTCGGTGCTCCCGGTCCAAGGTGGTGACGTCGACGCCTACGCGGCCCTGCTGGGCCAGGCCCTCGACGAGCTCGGCATCCGGCGACCGATCCTCGTCGGCCACTCCATGGGCGGACGCCTGGTGGCGCAGCTGGCCGCCGATCGACCTGACTTCGCCTCGGGCGTGGTGCTGGTCGACGCCATCGTCGGCAAGCCGTGGGACGATCTCATCCGGTGGCTGAAGGTGGCTCCGCCGGTCCTCGGCCTTTTCGCCAGCCTGATGGTCCTCGATCTGGCCGGCACGGTCTTCGTCGTCGATGACAAGGCCAGGGCGGCACGATTGGCCCGGTCGCTGACGCGTCTGGTCGTCGGGAACGTCAGCCGGCCTTGGCGCCTGATCGGTCCAGCGCGCTCGATCCTCCAGTCGCCGGCCAGCGTGCCCGTCATGGAGGCCCTCGGACGGACCGAGATCCCCGTCGTGATCCTGCACGGTGACCGCGACCTGATCGTGCCGTTCACCACCGCCCGTGACGCCGGTCGTCGCTGTGGTGCACGGGTTGTCGCCATCCACGGAGCCATGCACTCCTGGCTCCTGAGCGATCCCGAGACCTTCCCGGGCGTCATCGGCGAGCTGCTGCGGTCCGAGCTCGGCGTTGCCTACGAGCGCGCCCTCGCCCTCAGCGGCCTCGACCCGAGCAGGGCGACCATCGCCGACATCGAGGGCGCCCTCTACGAGCCAGGATCCCAGGTGCTGGAGCTCACACCTCCGCTCGAGTTCACCCGCTCGGGCACCCACCGGCAGCTACCCCGGTACCGCTGGTCGACGGCGCAGGCTCCGGCGGTCCCGGTAGGTTCCTCCGGTTCCACGTGATGTCGAACACAGCCCGCGGGTAAAGCGGTGAGGGAGGCTGTGCCCAGCTACCGGTTCGCGGCCACGTAGCTGCGGTACACGGCGAGCAGGGCTTCCTTCTGGCCATCGGTTAGCCCGGGGTCGCAGCGGATGGCGGTCTCGGTCCGCGGACCCTCGCCGTTGCCGCCGACCGGCCGGTCCTGCTCCTCACCCTCCAGAACCCCGGCCTGGGACAGCAACGTCTCGGCCGAGAGGTTCAGCGCCCTGGCGATCGAGCGCAGCACCCTGACCGACGGCTCGTGGAGACCCCGCTCGATCTGGCTGAGATACGGGTTCGAGACGTGAGTGAGCTCGGCCATGTCGCGTAGGGACAGGTTGGCGAGCCGTCGCTGGGAGCGGATGAACGCCCCCAGGGACTCGAGCCGGGATCGCCATACGTCGTCGGTGACCATCTGTTCAGATGAGGGTACCGAGCGGGGGGGAGGGACGCTGGGCATCCCTCCCCCCGTCGGACAGTGTCAGGCCGCCGTCGACTTGGGGGTCGCCGTCTTCTTGGTCGTCTGGCTACCGCCGACGTAGGGCTCCGCCACGGTGAGGACGTTGGTCACGAACTCCCGCTGGTTCGCCAGCAGCTTCTCGGCGAAATCGAACACGTTGCCCGCCACCTCGGTGGGCCGAGGAAGCTGTTCGGCAAACGGCAGCTCCGGCCGGCCGGGAACGATCTCCTCGACCGTCTCCGCCCAGCCCCGTACCGCCTCCACCAGCAGGTCTTGGTACTGCTTGAGCCCGTCCAGCACCTGCTGCTGCACGCTCTCGGTGATCTCCGCCACGGTCATGGCCGTCTCCTTCTCTCGTCATTCGGGACGTTGCTAACTATAGTTCGCAGACGCATACAGTGTCAAGGAGACGGCGACGAAGCAACCACGCGGGACCGGTCCCCGAAGATGTGCATGAGCTGTCGCTAGTACCCCAGCTAGATCCAGGCCCCCCAGCGAGTGATTCCACCGTACCCCGTTGGTCGATGTCCTATGCGTTCCTCGGCGCCCGACGGCTGCGCCGAGCGCTCGCGTGCTCAGGCGTTACCGTGACCTTGTGCCAGGTCCAGCGCGTCGCCGAGTCCTGGTCACCCGCCAGCTGCCCACGGGAGGGCTCGACCCGCTCGTCGACGCCGGCCACGAGATCGTGCAACGGCCTGACGACGAGCCGCTCACCCGTGAACAGCTCCGGGCGGCGGCATCCGAGGCCGACGCCATCATCAGCGTGCTGACAGACCAGATCGACGCGACCGTGATCGGGGCCGCGTCCAGGCTGCGGGTCGTCGGCAACGTCGCCGTCGGCTACGACAACATCGACCTCGAGGCGGCGCGGCGCGCCGGGGTGGTCGTCTGCAACACCCCGGGCGTGCTGGACGAGACGACCGCCGATCTGGCCTTCGCCCTGATCCTGGCCGCTTCTCGGCTCCTCGGTCAGGCCGAGCGGGACCTGCGCGCCGGTCGCTGGGCGGGGTGGGGCATCGGCCAGTACCTCGGCCACGACGTCCACGGGGCCACCCTCGGCGTGGTCGGCTACGGCAGGATCGGCCGGGCCGTGGCCCGCCGGGGCGAGGGCTTCGGGATGCGGGTCCTCCACCACTCCCGGCATCCCAGTGGTATGCCTGGGTACATGGGCGACCTGGACGAGCTGTTGCGGTTGTCCGATGTCGTGACCCTCCACCTCCCGCTGGACGATGGCACGCGCCGCCTCCTCGACCACCGGCGTCTCGCCGTCATGAGACCGACCGCGGTGCTCGTCAACACCTCCCGAGGGCCCGTCGTCGACGAGGAGGCGCTGGCGGTGGCCCTGGAGGAGGGACGGATCTTCGCCGCCGGACTGGACGTGTTCGAGCGCGAGCCCGCCGTGCACCCCCGGCTGCTGGCCGCCCCCCGGGTGGTTCTCACCCCCCACATCGGCAGCGCGAGCGTCGCCACTCGGACCAGGATGGCGAGGATGGCGGCCGAAGGCGTCCGGGCGGTGCTGGCCGGCGAGGTGCCGCACAACCTCGTCGGGGAGCAACCACAGTGAGCGTGCCCGCTGGCGTCCGCGACCAGTTGCTCAGCCTGGGGTCGGCCACCGTCGGCGAGTCGGGAGGGCGGGCGCTGCATTCGCGCATCAAGCCGGCGTGGCCGGGCGCCCGCCTGGCCGCCCCTGTCTATGCGGTCACCTGCCCACCGGGCGACAACCTGGCCATTCACGTCGCCGTGGCCGAGGCGCCGGCGGGGACGGCACTGCTCGTCGACGCTCACGAGCGGCCCGAGCGCGGCTACTGGGGCGAGGTCCTCACCACGGCGGCCGAAGCGCGGGGCCTGGTCGGCCTCGTGATCGACGGGGGCGTGCGGGACGTGACCGCAGTCGCCGGCCACGGCTTTCCGATCTTCAGCGCCCTGGTGGCCCTCCCTGGGGCCACCAAGCTCGGAGGCGGCGCTGTCGGCGGCCAGACCCGGATCGCCGGGGTCGACGTCGCTCCTGGCGACTGGGTGGTCGGCGACGCGGACGGCGTGGTCGCGGTGGCCGGCGGTGACTTGGAGGCCGTGCTCGCTGCGGCCTGGTCGCGCGCCGACAACGAGACGGCGATGTTCGACCGGCTGCGACAGGGCTCGACCACCCTCGAGCTGCTGAACCTCGACACCGGATCGGTCGAGCGGGCCGAGCCCCCTCCCGCGCAGGGACCCGACAAGCCCTAGAGAAGCACCTCGACGATCGTCCCGAGGTCCCGCTCGAGGTGGGCAACCTCGTTGTCCGTGGCGAAGAACCGGCCCTGGACGTTCATCAGGTCCACGTGGTCGGTCAAGGGATACGGACCCCAGTGCCACACGTGCAGCGCCAGGTTGACGCCGGCCGAGCCGTCGCAGATGAACGCCCGCACCGTCTCGAGGTCATCGGGGGACGCGAGGTCACGATCCGGCGGGGCCACGATCAGCAGCGTCGGCTTGCCCGCCAGGGCGACCAGGGCCTGGGTCGCCCGATGGTGACGGTTGAGGTGGTCACACCGCAACGGGCGCCGGTCGTAGTGGAGCACGTTGAGGTGGAACACCTCGTCCCCCCGGAGCTCCATCGCCATGTCGCCGCTCGCCACAACCTGACCGAAGGGGGCGAACGCCTTGTCGGTCAGCGGCTCGGCCCGAACTGTAATGGTGGTCACCCCAGCCATGTCAGTCTCCTTCTCCCAGGGCCCAAGCGAGGCCTCCGGCGATGAAGCGTAGGAACTCCGGGCTCTCCCACGCCGTCGGGAAATGGCCGAGTGCGGTGGAGAACACCCGGCCGGCGCCCTCGTCGAAGCACCACGACAGCGGGGACCCGAACGCCGGCGGCAGGCTGTCGCCGCTCTCGGCGACCCGCAGCAGCACCCGGGCGTCGGCCCGGAGGTCGCGGAGCTGGTAGATCTCGTCGTACCAGCGCCAGGTGGCACCGAGATGGCGGAGGGCCGGATGACTGGGCTCCACCACCTCGAGTCCCACCCACTCCGTCCACGGGTGACCGTCGAAGCGGGCGCCGACCAGCCGGCCGTACTCGTCCCACGCTGCACACGAGTCGGTGGCGGAGTGCAGCCCGACCAGCGCCGTGCGACCGGCACGGACGCCATCCGCCAGCGCCGCCCGCTGGCGATCGCTCCATGGGGTCTCGCCGATCGTGAACAGGACGACCGCCCTCGCCCCTTCTAGGGCTCCGCCATCAAGGGCCGCCACATCGTCCACCAGCTGGAATCCCAGCCCGGCCAGACCGGCCAGCTCGGCCATCGCCGTGGAGGACTGGTCGAGGACACCATGCACGCCTGCGGGCCCGTCTCGGTACGGCGCGACCTGGGTCACGTACAGCAGAGTCGGACCAGCCATCTTCAGTCCACCTGCAGCACGGCCACCCCGTTGATCCGCCCACGCGACAGGTCGGCCAGGGCCTCGTCGGCGCGCTCGAGGGGGTAGGGCTGGGTCTCGACCCGGGGCCGTAGACGCGCCGCCAGCCGCAGCAGCTCCTCCCCGTCAGCCCGGGTGTTGGCCGTCACGCTCGTCAGCGACCGCTCCTCGAACAGATGGCGCTCGTAGGACAGAGCAGGCACGTCCGTGAGGTGGATGCCGGCGACGGCCAGGGTCGCGCCCCGGTCGAGGGCGGCGAGGGCAGGAAGCACCATGTCGCCCACCGGGGCGAAGAGGATGGCGGCGTCGAGCGGCGACGGCGGGACGTCGTCCAGCCCCCCCGCCCACTCGGCGCCCAGGTCGAGCGCCAGTCGCTGGGCAGCGGCGCCGCGGGTCACCACGTGCACGGCGGCGCCCTGGGCCTCGGCGATCTGGGCCGTCAGGTGGGCCGAGGCACCGAAGCCATAGATGCCGAGACGACCGCCGGGTGGGAGCCGGGACTGCTTGAGAGCCCGGTAGCCGATGATGCCGGCGCACAGTAGGGGCGCGGCCTCCTCGTCCGAGAAGCCCTCCGGCAGGCGGTACGCGTACCGCTCGTCGACCACCGCCGCCTCGGCATAGCCACCGTCGGCGTCCCACCCCGTGAAGCCGGGACTCAGGCAGAGGTTCTCCTCGCCCCGCAGGCAGAACCGGCACAGGCCATCGGTGTGCCGGAGCCACGCGATACCCAGCCGGTCACCCATGGCAAACCGCTCGACGCCAGGACCCACTGCGTCCACCCGGCCGACGATCTCGTGACCGGGCACCACCTCAGGGTGGTGCGGCGGCAGGTCGCCCTCCGCCAGGTGGAGGTCCGTGCGACAGACCCCGCACACGGCGATCCTCACCCGCACTTCACCCGGACCGGGGCTGGGAACGTCGCGGTCGACCAGCCTGAGTGGGCCGCCTCCTATGGGTCCGGGCCGCTCGACCACCCACGCCCTCATACCAACCTCATACCTGACACGATGGCACCATGTTGATCGCCCTCGCATCCGATCACGCCGGCTACCCGCTCAAGGTCGAGGTGGCGAGGCATCTCGAGGGACTCGGGCACAAGGTCCTCGACCTGGGGACGGACTCCGTCGCGCCGGTCGACTACCCACCGTTCTGTGCCGCCGCCGCCCGAGCGGTCATCGCGGGTGATGCCCAGCTCGGTGTCGTGATGGGCGGAAGCGGCCAGGGCGAGCAGATCTCGGCCAACAAGGTTCACGGTGTGCGAGCGGCGCTCTGTCACGATGAGTTCACCGCCCGACTGGCCCGCCAGCACAACGACGCCAACGTCCTGTCGATGGGCGCCAGAGTGCTCGGCGTGGAGCTGGCGCTGACTATTCTGGATGTCTTCGTGACGACCGAGTTCGAGGGTGGCCGCCACGTGCCCCGCCTGGCCGAGATCGCCGCCATCGAGGCGGAGGAATGTAAGCGCGCCGTCCCGTCTGGGGACGGGTAAAGAGAGGTCGATGGGGTTCTTCTTGGCCGTCATGGCCGCCCTGTGCAACGCCATCGCATCGGTGCTCCAACGGCGGGGAGCGTCGACCGCGCCCGACACCTCGGTGCTCCGGGTCAAGCTGATGACCTACGTCGTCAGGCGTCCCGTGTGGCTGTTCGGCTTCCTCACCATGGTGGGCGCCTTTCTGTTCCAGGCCGGCGCCCTGTCGTACGGCCAGCTTTCGACGGTCCAGCCCGTCCTGGTCACCGAGCTGCTCTTCGTGCTCTTCATACTCTCGATCTGGTCGCGCTCCCACCCTGGCCGAGGGGAGTGGATCGGCGCCGTGGCGGTGTCCGGGGGGCTGGCGGGCTTCCTCCTGGCGGCCAACCCGGCAGGCGGCAGCCCCGACGCCACGGCTGGGGACTGGGGTGTGGCCGGCCTGGGCACAGGGGTCGTGGTGGGCGTCCTCATCGCCTTGGCCCTTCGGTCCCCGCCCTTCGGCCGCGCCGCCCTGTTCGGGTCGGCGGCCGCCATCACCTTCGCCCTCAACGCCGCCTTCATCAAGGCGTCGACCAACCTCATCGGTCAGGGCACCGCGCACTTCTTCACCAGCTGGCCCCCCTACGCCGTGGCGATCACCGGGCTGGCCGCGTTCTTCATCGTGACCAATGCCTTCCAGAGCGGCCCGCTGACGGCGACCCAGCCCGCGCTCACCGTCGTCGACCCCATCGCCAGCATCATCATCGGGGCCGAGGTGTTCGGCGAGACTCTGCGGGACAGCCCCGGCTGGGTCGCGGTCGAGTGCGTCACCCTGCTGATCATGGCCGTCGGGGTCATCCTGCTGAGCCGGGGCCCGCTGGTGTCGACCGAGATGGGCGATGCGACCGCGGGACGCGCCAAGGACCAGGCAGCGACCACCCCGCCGCTGGCCCCGCCCGACCAGTCCGCGGTCAGGCCCTCGGGCTGGTCCGGCTGACGGCGGGCGGCGGGTCGGGCCCGCTGCCCTGTGTTGGATGAAACCAGTCGAGGCCGGGAATCGGGCCCCGCCCGGGACGGCGAAGCCGCCGGCTGCGCACGACGGCTCTCAGGCGGCGTCCTCGTCCGGCTTCCACGCCGCCAGGTCGCCCAGGCGGTCGTCGTTGGAGAACACCTCGACGATCGGCACCCGCAGGCCTACGCGCTTCTGGATCCGCTCGACCTCGAGGACCTGATCCCACAGCACGAGCGTCACGACGATGCCCTCCACACCCGCTCGGGCCGTGCGCCCGGAACGGTGGAGGTAGCCCTTGTGGTCCTCGGGGGGGTCGTAATGGACCACGACGTCCACGGCGTCGATGTCGAGCCCCCGGGCGGCGACGTCGGTCGCCACCAACGCCGGAAGCTGCCCACGCGAGAAGTCACGCAGTGCCCGCTCCCGGATCCGCTGGGGCAGGTCACCGTGGATCGGGGCGGCATTCAAGCCCTCCCTCTCGAGCTGTTGGGCCAGGCGATCGGCGCCTCGCTTGGTCCTGGTGAAGAACAGTGTCTTGTCGACGCCGCGTGAGATGGCGGCAGCCACCTTCACCTTGTCGAGCTGATGCACGGCTAGGAACCGGTGCTCCATCTCCTCGACAGTCACCTGGGCGGAGATGACCTCGTGCTGCACGGGGTCGCGCAGATAGTGGCGGACGAGGTAGTTGACGTCGCCGTCGAGGGTGGCCGAGAACAACAGCGTCTGGTGGGGGCGCTCGACCCGACGGAGCAGCCATTCGACCTGCGGCATGAACCCCATGTCCGCCATGCGATCGGCCTCGTCGAGCACGAGGGTCTCCACGTCCGCCAGCGAGATCGCGCCGCGGTGATCCAGGTCGATCAGACGGCCGGGTGTCGCCACGGCCAGGTCCGCACCTCGCTCGAGGGCTGCGATCTGGCGCTCCATCGGCGCGCCGCCATAGAGGGCGGCCACGCGTCGGTCGACGACGGTGCCCAGCGGGGCGAGGACGTCCCGCACCTGCAGGGCGAGCTCACGCGTGGGAACCAGGATGAGGGCGCGGGGCCGTCCAGGTCGCGATCGTGCCGTCTGCTGGAGCAACGGCAGGCCGAACGCCAGGGTCTTGCCGGAGCCGGTCTTCGCCTTGCCGCACACATCCCGCCCGGCAAGGACGTCGCCGATGGTCTGGGCCTGGATCGGAAAGGGCTCGGTGATGCCCTGCGCATTGAGGGCCGCGGTCAGCTCAGGTTTGATCCCGAGGCCGTCGAAGGTGACGGTCATAAGTGGGGGAACTCTCCTTCTCAGTGGTTCGGATGGCGGTTGATCGGCCACCCCACGGCACGCACCCCTGTGCGCGCCACCACGAGAAAGGTCGAGGCGACCTCGATGGCGGCCGGCCCGAAAGCAACGACCACCAGGGGAATTGTACCCGAGCGCTCGCCTGCGCACTGCCATGGGCTCGTTAGCCGGCAGCGATGGCACGCTCCAGGATGGCCCCGAAGGCCAGCAGGCGCTCTTCGGCGCCTGCCGGACCCACCACCTGGATGCTGGCCGGCAGCCCACCGGTGGGGACCGGCAGGACCAGCGCCGGCAAGCCGGCCAGGTTCACCGGCAGGGTCAGGATCGTGAGCTGCAAGTCGTCGATATCGTCCGCAGCGGGCGGGAACGCGGGCAGGGTTGGCAGGGCGATCAGCTCGGCCTTCGAGAAAGCCGCATCCAGCTCCGCGCCCCAACTCGCCCTGACCACCTCGGCCTGGGAGACCGACTCGGGCGTGACGCCGGCGGCGATCTCGATTCGCTGGGCGACATCCTCGCCCAGGCGGTGGCGCCGCTCCAGGAGGTGATGCAGGGCGGCGGAGGCCTCGGAGAGCAGGATCGAGCCACCAGCGGCGACGGCCCCCATCCAACCCGGCAGCTCGACCTCCTCCACCTTGCATCCGACGCCCGCGAGGGCCCGGTCCACGGCCAGGTCGACCTCGGGGTCGACGTCGGTCGGGCGGAAGCGGCCGACCGTCGCCGCAACGTCGCCGGCCACCTCGAATCCCGGTTCGAGCAGCTCCATCCCGGCCACCACGCCGGCCACGTCCCTGGCCATCGGCCCGATCGTGTCGAGACCGCTCGCCAGAGGCCAGACTCCCTCGAGCGGCACCCGTCCATGGGTGGTCTTCAGCCCCGCCGTCCCGCAGCACGCCGACGGGATCCGCACGGAGCCTCCGGTGTCGCTGCCGAAAGCGAGATCGGCCTCGTCGCTGGCAACGGCCACCGCCGATCCGCTCGAGGACCCGCCGGGTATGCGGCGTGGGTCCAGAGGGTTGACGGGCGTTCCGAAGCCGGGATTGATCCCGCTGGCACCGAAGGCGAGCTCGTGGAGGTTGGCCTTGCCCACGATGCGGACCCGCCCGTCACGTTCAGCCGCTCTGGCCCCGGCCATGCACGCGGCATCCTCGGCCGCGGGCGCGGCGTCGTCGGCGACCGCCCGGCACCCCGCCGTGGTTGGCAGGCCGGCCATGTCGATGAGGTCCTTGACCGCCAGCCGATCGCCGGCCCCCGTCGGCGTCAGTGGGGTGATGAAGGTGGCCATGCCGGCGCAACCTAGCCGCTGCGCGTCTGCGGTCATCCCCTCGGGCCGGCCTCCCGGGCCGGCCTGGCCGCTGCGCGTCTGCGGTCATCCCCTCGGGCGGGCCTAGTGTGTCACCCCGGTGCGCATCGAGGCGGTCCAGGGCGACATCACCCGTGAACAGGTCGACGCCATCGTCAACGCCGCCAACCAGTCCCTCGGCGGCGGCGGCGGCGTCGACGGTGCCATCCACCGCGCCGCCGGAGCGGCGGAGCTGCACGATGCCTGCGCGGCGCTCGGCGGCTGCCCGACGGGCGACGCCAAGGCCACGCCGGGCTTTCAGCTGGCGGCGCGCTGGATCGTGCACGCCGTCGGTCCCCGCTACCAGGACGGTCGCCGCGGCGAGCCGGACCTGCTGGCCTCCTGCTACCGCCGGGCCCTGGAGGTTGCCGACGAGGTCGGCGCCCGCACGATCGCGTTCCCCGCCATCTCGACCGGCATCTACGGCTATCCCCCCGAGGAGGCGGCCTCGATCGCCGTCAAGACGCTGCAGTCCGCCGAGACGCGCGTCGAGCTGGTTCGCCTGGTCGCCTTCGACGAGGCCACGCTCGAGCTGTACAGGCGGCGCCTGAACGCCGCCTCTTAGCGGCGGCTCGGCGCGTCCTGGTAGATCTTCGACCCTGAAGCCCGGAACTCCGCCGCCTTCTCTCTGAGTCCCACCTCGACGGCCTCCGTGTCGCCGATCCCATGGGCCTCCGCGTAATCCCGCACGTCCTGCGAGATCCGCATCGAACAGAACTTCGGTCCGCACATCGAGCAGAAGTGCGCCGTCTTGGCCGGCTCCGCCGGCAGGGTGACGTCGTGGAACGACCGGGCTGTCTCAGGATCCATGGCCAGGTTGAACTGGTCCTCCCAGCGGAACTCGAAGCGGGCCTTGGACAGGGCGTCGTCCCACGACTGGGCACCGGGATGACCCTTGGCCAGGTCGGCGGCATGGGCCGCGATCTTGTAGGCGATCATCCCCTGCTTCACGTCCTCGCGGTCGGGCAGGCCGAGGTGCTCCTTGGGCGTCACATAGCAGAGCATCGCCGTGCCGAACATCCCGATCATCGCCGCCCCGATGGCGGAGGTGATGTGGTCGTAGCCGGGAGCGACGTCCACCGCCAGCGGACCCAGCGTATAGAAGGGTGCCTCGTGGCAGAGGTCCATCTGGAGGTCGACGTTCTCCTTGATCTTGTGCATCGGGACATGGCCCGGTCCCTCGATCATCACCTGGACGTCGTGGCGCCAGGCGACCTCGGTCAGCTCGCCCAGGGTCGCCAGCTCGGCAAGCTGGGCGTCGTCGTTGGCATCGGCGATCGAGCCCGGCCGCAGCCCGTCCCCGAGCGAGAAGGCCACGTCGTAGGCGGCCATGATCTCGCAGAGCTCCTCGAAGTGGGTGTAGAGGAAGTTCTCCTCGTGGTGGGCGAGACACCACGCGGCCAGGATTGATCCGCCCCGGCTGACGATCCCCGTCACCCGCCTGGCGGTGAGGGGGACATAGCCGAGGAGCACGCCGGCGTGCACGGTGAAGTAGTCCACGCCCTGCTCGGCCTGCTCGATGATCGTGTCCCGGTACACCTCCCAGCTCAGGTCCTCGGCCCGACCGTCGACCTTCTCCAGCGCCTGGTAGATGGGCACCGTGCCGATTGGGACCGGAGAGTTGCGCACGATCCACTCCCGGGTGGAGTGGATGTCCGGGCCCGTCGAAAGGTCCATCACCGTGTCGGCACCCCAGCGGGTCGCCCAGCTCAACTTCTCCACCTCCTCGGCCACCGAGGAGGTGACCGCCGAGTTCCCGATGTTGGCGTTGACCTTCACCAGGAAGCTCCGACCGATCACCATGGGCTCGGACTCGGGGTGGTTGACGTTGCTGGGCAGGATGGCTCGACCTCTCGCCAGCTCGTCGCGCACGGTCTCGGGCGCCACGCCCTCGCGCAGCGCCGCGAACTCCATCTCCGGCGTCACCGCTCCGCGCCGGGCGTAGTGCAGCTGGGTGACGGTGCGCGACCGACGCGCACGCAGCGGCTGGGGAGCTGAGCGCTGGAGCCCGGTCACCGCCTCTCCCCGCCGGACAGCGGCGCGACCGTCGTCACGGAGTGACGCAGCGCGGCCGGCGACCTCCTCCACGTCCTGGCGATCGAGCACCCACGGCCGTCGCGCCGGAGACAGCCCCTCGGCGGGGTCCGATCCCGGGCCGCTGGTGTCGTAGAGGCGCACCGGGTCACCGGCCGCCAGATCCACCTCGGCGAACGGGACCCTCACCCCCGAACGGCCACCCTCGACATACACCTTGCGACGCCCGACGCCCATCGTTCCTCCCTCCGCCGGCATTACCCGGTTCAGGTCAACGGTCGGCGCCCGACAGGCGCCCTCTCAGCCCGGTGTCTCCGAGCTCCCGTGGTCCCGAGTCTTCCATACCTCCCTTGACCGGGTGCCATCGGCCGCACAGAATTACGGTCGTGGCTGCTACGTCCGTTCCTATCCCGACCAGGGTGCTCGTGCTCGGCATGGCCCACGAGGACGGGACGATCCTCGCCGACGAGCTGTTCACCGTGGCGACAGCGTGTGGCCAGACGGCCGAGCAGGTGCGGTCGTGCCTGCGCCGGCTGGTGAGCGAGGGCCTGTTCGTCCGCAGCGGGACAGGCCGCAGCGCTCGCTTCGATGCCACCGAGGAGGGCATGGCGGCCCTCGGCTCCACCCTTGAGCGGACCCGGCTGGCGTACGTGCAAGATGCCGCCGGGCGGGGCTGGGACCGGCAGTGGCGCCTCGTGAGCTTCGCTGTCCCTGAAGGGCGACGACCGGCCCGCGACACCCTCCGCGACCGCCTCCTGCAACTGGGCGGAGCAGCCCTCCAGGGCGGGCTCTATGTTTCGCCCCATCCCTGGCACAAGGACGTCCGAGCCGTCGCCGATCGCCTGGGCCTGACGGGGAGGGTGTCGATGGCGACGACCGAGGACCTCGACGTCGGCGGCCAGCGCGACCCGAGAGAGCTGGCGCGGACGCTCTGGCCCGTCGACGAGCTGGACCGGCGATATCGCTCCTTCGTCGAGCGCTTCGCTGCGGTGCCCGACGTGCTGAAGGGCATGCGTCGCGACCGCCGACGACTCCTTGAGAAGGAGTTCCTCCCGGGCGCCCTGTCGATGGCCGTCGACTTCCAGGAGTGCTTCAACTGCGATCCCCTGCTGCCGCCCGAGCTGCTCCCCCGACCGTGGGCCGGGCGGGAAGCCCGCGACCTGGTCGTGACCAGCCGCCGCCTGGCCCTGGCTGCCCGAGCGGCGCACGGCCGCCCGGCGCTGTTCAGGTTCTTCGACGAGGCGGTCGAGACCATCCCCAGCTGACAGGCCGACCCGGGAGGCCGGCCCCGAGAAACGAGTGGAGGACCCGGTGAAATTTGGCATCTTCTACGAGCACCAGCTCCCGCGGCCGTGGGCGCCCGACGACGAGCACCGGCTGCTGAAGGACGCCCTCGAGCAGGTCGAGCTGGCTGACCGCGTGGGCATCGACTACGTGTGGGAGGTCGAGCACCACTTCCTCGAGGAGTACTCGCATTCCTCGGCGCCCGAGGTGTTCCTGGCGGCCGCCAGCCAGCGCACGAGCCGTATCCGTCTCGGCCATGGCATCGTGCAACTGCCGCTCGGGTTCAACCACACCGCGCGGGTGGCGGAGCGGATCGCCACTCTCGACCTGGTGTCGGACGGCCGGGTCGAGTTCGGCACGGGCGAGTCCTCGTCGGAGGCCGAGCTGGGCGGCTTCGGGGTGGACAGGGCCACCAAGCGAGAGCAGTGGGACGAGGCCCTCGACGCCGTGACCCGGATGCTCGTGGAGGAGCCATTCGCCGGCTACGAGGGCCGTTTTCTCACGATGCCGCCGCGCAACGTGATCCCCAAGCCGCTGCAACGCCCACATCCGCCGTTGTGGGTCGCCTGCAGCCGACGGGAGACGATCCACCTTGCCGCGACCAAGGGGATCGGCGCGCTCTCGTTCTCGTTCATCGAGCCGTCGCAGGCCAAGGAGTGGGTGGACGACTACTACGCCACGATCGCGTCGGATGCGTGCGTCCCGGCGGGCTT
>DASXCO010000062.1 GCA_036491125.1 Acidimicrobiales bacterium
GTGGAGCTGTCCTCGCTGACCGGGGCCCAGCTGGAGCTGCTGCGTCTGGTCCGCCGTCGGCCTGGGGTGTCGATCGCGGACGCCGCCCAGGAGCTGAGGCTGGCGCCGAACACGGTAAGCACGCTTGTCCGTCAGCTGACCGAGCGGGGGCTGATGCTTCGCCGCGTGCACGATACCGATCGGCGCGTCGCCCGGCTCGAGCTGTCGGCCGATATCCGTCGCAAGGTCGACGCCTGGCGGGATCGCCGCGTCGTCGGCCTGGGCGAGTCCATCGGGCGGCTCTCGCCGGAGGATCAGCGCAGCATGGTCGCAGCCCTGCCGCTGCTGGCCCGTCTCGCCGAGCATCTCGAAGAGCTGGGACCCGACCGGTGAGTGACGGACCGGACCGAGGGGGGTGGCGGTAGTGGACGACCGGTCGTCCCCGCCGAGAGTGCCGGCTCTGGCGTGTCGGGGACTCCGCCATCAATTCGGTGACCACATTGCGGTCGACGGCATCGACCTCACCGTCTGGCAGGGCGAGGTGTTCGGGCTCCTCGGCCCGAACGGCGCGGGCAAGACGACGACGATCCGGGTGCTCAACACCTTGTTGCCGATACAGGGGGGCGTGGTGGAGGTGCTCGGCTACGACGTCCGCCGCTCACCGATGGCCGTGCGCCGCCTGCTCGGTTATGTCCCTCAGCAGCTCTCGGTCGAGGCCGCCCTCACGGGCCGGGAGAACGTCACCTGGTTCGCCCGGCTGTTCGATGTCCCCCGCCGGGAGCGAAAGCGCCGTGTGAACGATGCCCTGGACGTGATGGGCTTGGGTGACGTGGCCGACCGGCTGGCCGGGACCTACTCGGGTGGCATGATCCGGCGGCTCGAGCTGGCCCAAGCACTCGTCAACCGGCCCGCTCTGCTCGTGCTCGACGAGCCGACCGTCGGCTTGGACCCTGTGGCTCGCGACGGGGTGTGGCTGCGCGTGGAAGAGCTCCGGCAGGCGACGGGCATGACCGTGCTGCTCACGACGCACTACATGGAAGAGGCCGACGCGTTGTGCGACCGCATCGCGCTCATGCACCTCGGGCGGATCCAGAGCGAGGGGACCCCCGACGAGCTGAAGGCCGCCCTCGGGGTGGGATCGACGCTGGAAGACGTCTTCCGCCACTCTACGGGGGGCGACCTCCACGGCGATGGCGAGACGAAGGGAGGTCTGCGTGAAGTCCGAAGTACTCGTCGAACCGCAGGTCGCGTCGGCTGAGGCGGCGGTCGCACCGGGAACGGGGATCTGGCGACAGTTCCCGAGCCGTGTCGCCACGTTCTGCCTCGTCGAACTGCAGAAGCTCCGCCACGACCGCACCGAGCTGTTCACGCGGGCCGTGCAGCCCGCGTTGTGGCTGGTCATCTTCGGTGAGACGTTCACCCGTCTGCACGCCATCCCCACCGGACACCAGCCCTATCTCGACTTTCTCGCTCCCGGGATCATCGCCCAGTCCGGTCTGTTCGTCGCCATCTTCTACGGCATACAGATCATCTGGGAGCGTGACGCCGGGGTACTGACGAAGCTCCTCGTCACTCCCACACCGCGCTCTGCGCTCATCATGGGCAAGTCCTTCGCTGCCGGTATCCGGGCGCTCGCTCAGGTCGTCGTGGTCCTGGTGCTGTCGGCACTTCTCGGAGTCGCCCTGACGATCAACCCTCTGAACATCCTCGGTTCGTTCATCATCGTGATGCTGGGCGCGGCCTTCTTTTCTTGTCTGTCGATGACCGTCGCCGGGGTGGTGCTCAAGCGGGACCGACTCATGGGCATCGGCCAGATGATCACCATGCCGCTCTTCTTCGCCTCCAGCGCGCTGTATCCATTGAGCATCATGCCGGGGTGGCTCCGGGCTCTCAGCCGGGTCAACCCGCTCACCTACGAGGTCGACGCGCTGCGCGGCCTCCTCATCGGCTCGCCCGCCCACGTCGGGCTCGACTTTCTCGTGCTGGTTGCGTCCGTGGTCGTCGGGGTGGCCACCGCGTCGTCACTCGTCGGCCGGCTGGCTCGGTAGACCCTGCGCGCCCGACCGCGGCGCTCGGCGGGCTCGCCGGCGAGGGCGAGGTGGTCTTACTATTCGCCGGAAGCGTCCAGCCGCTCCGCCAATTCTGAACAAGCTGAGGAGTCGGGATGACCGATACCACCGCGATCCGGGTTGTCGACGACGGAGCTGTCCGGGCCCTCGTGCTCAGCCGGGCCTCGGAGTACAACACCATCACCCCGCAGCTGCGCGACGAGCTGGGACGGTGCATCGACGACGCCGATCGGGACGACGAGGTGAGGGTGATCCTTCTTCGCGCCGAAGGTAGGGCCTTCTGTGCCGGCTTCGCCTTGGATGCCGCGACCGCCGCCCAGGCTGGCGAGGGCGGGGGCAGGGTGTGGGACTCGATCGCCGATTTGCGGATGATCTCCTCGTATGCGGACACCTGGGCAAAGCTGCAACGCTGCTCCAAGCCGACCGTGGCCGCGGTCCAGGGTTGGTGCATCGCAGGCGGCACCGATCTCGTGCTGAACGCGGACGTCATCATCGCCGGCGAGAGCGCCGTGTTCGGCTATCCGCCGGCCAGGGTGTGGGGAACGCCCGAGGCGCCGTGGCTGTGGGTGGCCCGCCTCGGCCTGGAGCGGGCCAAGCGGTACCTGCTCACTGGCGACGAGATCCCCGGACCGGAAGCGGCCCGGATAGGGCTGGTGCTCGACTGCGTGCCCGATGCGGAGCTGCTCGACTCCGGCATGGGTCTGGCCCGGCGCATGGCGCGGTTGCCCGTCAATCAGCTGCGAATGCTCAAGCTGCTGTGCAACCAGACGGCGCAGCAGTTCCAGCCGGACACCTCTCGGTTGCTCGGGTGCCTGTTCGACGGCGTGGCTCGTCACACTCAAGAAGGACTCGACTTCGTCGAACGCGCTCAGGACGTTGGCTTTCGTGAGGCCGTTCGGGAACGCGACGACCCCTTCGGCGACTACGGCCAGCGGCGCTCGCCCCAGGGCCGATAAGCCACAGTCGGTGCCCGCAGCGTTCACACATTTTTGATGCCTTTGGAGCCCCCATTAATGGGCTGTTAACGCCTGGTGGGGAACGCTAGCGGCCATGGCTGATTTCCTCGCGGTTCTCGGAGTTGTGATCTTCATGGCCTTGGGGCTCCTGATGGTTCGCGGGCTGGAGCACGTATGAGCGCGAGCAACGCCATCCTCCTGACCGTCTCGACCCTGGTCTTCTTGTACGTGGGGTTTGCAATGTTCCGGCCGGAGCGCTTCTAGATGGGCTTCTTCTGGACCATCGTCGTGATGGTGGTGCTGCTGGGCCTGGCCTGGCGGTACCTGGGCTCCTACATGGTGTCGGTCTACGAGGGCCGCATGTCCTGGCTGGGATGGGTCGAGCGTCCCATCTACAGGGCCCTCCGGGTCGACCCCGAGGCCGAGCAGTCATGGCAGCGGTACACGGGGGCGCTGATCATCTTCTCGGGCGTCGCCATCCTGGCTACGTACTTGATCATCCGCCTCCAGGGTCACCTACCCCTCAACCCTCAGCACCAGAACGCGGTGCCGGCCGGCCTCTCGTTCAACACCGCCGTGTCGTTCGTCACGAACACCAACTGGCAGAACTACTTGGGAGAGTCGACCATGTCGTACTTCTCCCAGATGGCGGCCCTCACGGTGCAACAGTTCGTGAGCGCTGCGGTCGGCATCGCGGTGGCCATCGCCCTGATCCGGGGATTCTCTCGTAAGGGGTCTCCGACCATCGGGAACTTCTGGGTGGACCTGACTCGTGGAGTCCTCTATATCCTCATCCCGATCGCCTTCATCGCCGGCCTCGTCTTCGTGGGACAGGGGGCGGTGCAGACCCTGGCGGGCCCGGCGAACGTCCACAACGCGCTCACCAGCGCGAACCAGTCGATCCCCCGGGGACCGGTGGGCTTCATGGAGTCCATCAAGCAGCTGGGCACCAACGGGGGTGGCTTCTTCAACGCCAACGGCGCCCACCCCTTCGAGAACCCCACCGGGGTCACGACCCTGCTCTCCTTCGTCCTGCTGCTGTCCATCCCGTTCGCGCTGACCTACACCTTCGGCAAGATGGTCGGCCGCGTCCGCCAGGGCGTCGCCGTTCTGGCCGCCATGGTCCTCATCTTCGGGGTCTGGGTGGGCTTCTCCTCCTACGCCGAGCACCAGAGCAACCCGGCCGTCGCCGCCGCGGGGGTGGTGCATCAGCCGACCGGCAACATGGAGGGCAAGGAGACGCGCATCGGCGACACCACCTCGGCCCTGTACAACATCGCCTCTACCCAGACCTCGACCGGGAGCGTTTCGGCCTCGAACGACTCCTTCACGCCCATCGGGGGGTTCGGCCTGCTGAGCGGCATGATGCTCGGCGAGATCAGCCCCGGCGGCACGGGCAGCGGGTTGTACACCATCCTGCTTTTCGCCCTGGTCACCGTGTTCCTGGGTGGGCTGATGATCGGCCGAACGCCGGAGTACTTAGGCAAGAAGATACAGGCGCGGGAGGTGAAGCTCGCCGCCTTGGGGGTGCTCGTCATGCCCGTCACGGTGCTGACCCTGGCTGCCGTCGGAGTGACGACCAGCGCCGGTCGGGCTGGTCCGCTGAACGCCGGGCCCCACGGCTTCAGCGAGATCCTCTACGCCTTCACGTCGCAGGGCAACAACAACGGGTCGGCCTTCGCCGGACTGACCGGCAACACGACCTTCTACAACGTTGCCGGCGCCGTCGCCATGCTGCTCGGCCGCTTCGCCATCATGATCCCTGCCCTGGCCTTGGCCGGAGTCCTGGCCGCCAAGCAGGTCGTGCCCGCCTCGGCGGGAACGTTCAAGACCGACACACCGCTGTTCACCGGGTTGCTCGTCGGCGTGATCCTGATCGTCGGCGGCCTCACCTTCTTCCCTGCCGTCTCGCTCGGCCCCATCGTCGAGCAGCTCAGTCACGGAAAGTTGTTCTGATGCAGACGATGACCCCTGATCAGCCGACACCGGCTCAACGGCCTGCCGCACGAGGGGTCGCCCAGAGTCGGAGCCTCTTCGATCCCGAGATCGCTCGGCAGGCGCTGGTCGACGCGTTCAAGAAGTTCGACCCTCGGGTGCAGGTGAAGAACCCGGTGATGTTCGTGGTGCTGGTGGGAACGGTGATCACCTTCATCGAGGCCATCTACCACTCCAGCATCTTCACCTGGAGCATCACCGTCTGGCTGTTCCTCACCGTGCTGTTCGCCAACTTCGCCGAGGCCATGGCCGAGGGACGGGGAAAGGCGCAGGCCCAGACGCTACGGCGGATGCGCGCCGTGACCGAGGCCCGGCGGCTGCTGCCGGACGGCACCGAGGAAAGGGTCCCCGCCGCCGAGCTCGCGACGGGCGACATGGTGGTGGCCGAGGCCGGCGACCTGATCCCCTCCGACGGAGAGATCACCGAGGGGATCGCCTCGGTCGACGAGTCGGCCATCACCGGCGAGTCCGCCCCGGTGATCCGGGAGTCGGGAGGCGACCGCTCGGCCGTCACGGGCGGGACCAAGGTGCTCTCGGATCGCATCGTGGTCCGCATCACCGCCGAGCGGGGCCACACCTTCCTCGACCGCATGATCGCCCTCGTCGAGGGGGCGGAGCGCCAGAAGACCCCGAACGAGATCGCGCTCACCATCCTCCTCGGTGCTCTCACGATCGTCTTCCTGCCCGTCGTCGTGGTGCTCGAGCCCTTCGGCCACTTTGCCGGGGCCACCGTGTCGGTGGTCATCCTGGTGGCACTCCTCGTTTGCCTGATCCCGACCACCATCGGCGCCCTCCTGTCGGCCATCGGGATCGCCGGGATCGACCGGCTCGTCCAGCGCAACGTGCTGGCGTTGAGCGGACGGTCGGTCGAGGCCGCCGGCGACGTGGCCACGCTCCTGCTGGACAAGACAGGCACGATCACCCTGGGCAACCGGATGGCGGCCGCCTTCATCCCCGTGGGAGGCCACGACGAGGCCCAACTGGCCGATGTGGCCCAGCTGGCCTCCCTGGCCGACGAGACTCCCGAGGGGCGCTCCATCGTGGTCCTGGCCAAAGAGCGCTTCGACATACGGGAGCGGGACCTCGGCATCGGACACACCTTCGTCCCCTTCTCGGCTCTCACGCGCATGTCCGGCCTGGACATGGATGGCAGGCAGATCCGCAAGGGCGCGGCCGAGGCGGTGCGCCGCTGGGCGGTCGAGCAGGACGGCCAGGTGCCGCCTGATCTCGATGAGATCGTGGAGCGCGTCTCGAGGGCGGGCTCCACTCCTCTGGTGGTGGCCGAGGGTCCCGAGATCCTGGGCGTCATCGAGCTCAAGGACATCGTCAAGCAGGACATCCGCGAGCGGTTCGATCAGCTGCGAACGATCGGGATCCGCACGGTCATGATCACCGGCGACAACCCCCTGACCGCGGCCGCCATCGCCCAGGAGGCCGCCGTGGACGACTTCCTGGCCGAGGCGACCCCCGAGGCCAAGCTCGACCTGATCAGGGGCGAGCAGGAAGGGGGCAAGCTCGTCGCCATGACGGGGGACGGCACCAACGACGCCCCCGCCCTGGCCCAGGCCGACGTCGGAGTGGCCATGAACACGGGGACCACAGCGGCCAAGGAAGCCGGCAACATGGTCGACCTGGACTCCAACCCGACCAAGCTCATCGACGTCGTGGAGATAGGCAAGCAGCTGCTGATCACCAGGGGATCGCTGACGACCTTCTCGATCGCCAACGACGTGGCCAAGTACTTCGCCATCATCCCCGCCCTCTTCGTCGCCACCTACCCGCAGCTGAACACGCTCAACATCATGAAGCTCCACAGCCCGACCAGCGCCGTGCTGTCGGCCATCATCTTCAACGCCCTGGTCATCGTGGCCCTGATCCCCCTCGCCCTCCGCGGTGTGCGGTGGCGGCCCACGAGCCCGGCCGCCATCCTCCGGCGCAATGTCTTGATCTACGGCGTAGGCGGGATCATCGTTCCCTTCGCCTTCATCAAGGTCATCGACGTCATTCTCACCGCTACTGGGGGCTACTGATGCTCGTCCACCTCCGTCGCGCCGTCATTCTCACGATCATCTTTTTCGCCCTCTGCGGGCTCGCTTACGGCTACGCCGCCACCGGCCTGTCCCACGTCCTGTTCAGGCACCAGGCCGACGGCTCGATCACGGCCAACGGCTCGACGTTGATCGGCCAATCCTGGAGCGGACCGGGATGGTTCCAGGGCCGCCCCGACTCCAACACGCCCATGGCGTCCGGGGCCGCCAACCTCGGGCCCCGTTCCCAGGCCCTCGAGCAGGCGGCGGCCAAGCAGGTGGACGCCCTCAAGAAGCAGGGCATCCAGCCCACTCCGGGCCTGGTGACCACGTCGGGAAGCGGACTCGACCCCGACATCAGCCCCACCGACGCCTACGCGCAGGTCGACGCGGTGGCTGGCGCCCGGCACCTGGCGGCGCCCCAGGTTCACCAGCTCGTGGCAAGTCACGTCCACATCGCCGAGCTCGGGTTCCTCGGTTCCGACTACGTGAACGTCCTCGAGCTCAACCAGGCCCTGGCGCAGGTCCGGTGACCGGGTGAGGCCGAGTACCGTTGAGAGGGCGATGACCGCACGTAGCTCTGCCTCGATAGATCCGGTGGCCCAGGGCGAGGACCGGGCTCTAGTGGAGGACTCGGACACGGCGGCCGTCGTGCAACCGGCCGGGCACTTCCGGCTCTATCTGGGGGCGGCGGCCGGAGTCGGGAAGACCTTCGCCATGCTGAACGAGGGCCGACGGCGCCACGACCGAGGCGCTGACGTCGTGGTCGGCTTCGTCGAGACGCACGGGAGGCTACATACGGCAGAGCTGCTCGAAGGCCTCGAGGCCATTCCCCGCATCTCGCTGGAGTACCGCGGGTGCCACTTCGAGGAGATGGACCTCGACGCGGTCCTTGCCCGGCACCCCAAGGTCGCCCTGGTCGACGAGATCGCCCACACCAACGTGCCCGGCTCAGGTCGCAACGAGAAGCGTTGGCAGGATGTCGTCGAGCTGCTCGACGCGGGGATAGACGTGATCACCACCGTCAACATCCAGCATCTCGAGAGCATCGCTGACGCCGTGGAGCGCATCACGGGGGTGTCCGTGCGAGAACGCGTGCCCGACTGGGTGGTACGCAAGGCCAACCAGATCGAGCTCGTCGACTCCTCACCCGAGGCGCTCCGTCGCAGGATGCTCCACGGCAACATATACCCGAAGGACAAGGTCCCCCAGGCGCTCACCCACTTCTTCCGCACCGAGAACCTCGTCGCCCTCCGAGAGCTGGCGCTGCGCTTCGTCGCCGACGCCACGGAGGAGGAGCTCCTCGACCACCTTCGGCGTTACGAGGTCTCCTCGGTGTGGGAGACAACCGAGCGCATACTGGTGGGCGTCACAGGGGCACCGGGCACCGACGCGATCCTCAGGAGAGCGGCCCGGATGGCGGCCAGGGTCCATGCCGAGCTTCACGTCGTCCACATTGTCAGCGGCGACGGCGACCGCAAGGGGGATCGAATGGCTATCGAGAGACTGCGGCACCTGGCCCAGGACCTGGGGGCACATTGGGACGAGGTGCAGGCGGACGACTCCGCCCACGCGCTGATGGAGTTCGCCCGCAAGCATCAGATCACCCAGATCGTGGTCGGATCGACTCGCCGGGGCCGGTGGGAGGAGATGACCAAAGGATCGATCGTCAAGCAGATCCTCCGTGAAGCAGCCGAGACCGGTACCGATGTCCACGTCATCGCCCGGCGGGACGCGCCGGTGGAGGTGCGTGAGCCGGACGGTCCCGGCAACGAGTCGTAGGGGCGAGCTCCGATATGGGCGCGTCCTTCGCGCCCTCAGGGCAGGGCCGCGCCCGCTCGTGAGGCCGCGGTGAGCGACGGCCGGGATGCGACAGAATCTCACCACGGCGCCCTGCGCGTGTACCTCGGGACCGCCGTCGGCGTCGGCAAGACCTACGCCATGCTCAACGAGGGTTCGCGCAGGGCCCAGGCCGGCGAAGACGTGGTCGTCGGCTATTTGGAGCGGCATGGCCGTCCTGAGACCAAGGCTCAACTCCGAGGCCTGGAGCTCGTCCCCCCTCGGCTTGTCCCCTACAGGGACAGCACCTTCGAGGAGCTCGACGTGGACGCCGTGATCGCCCTCCACCCCGATGTGGCCCTCGTCGACGAGCTGGCCCACACCAACTTGGCCGACCGCCGACCTCGCTGGCAGGAGGTGGAGGATCTACTGAGCGCTGGCATCGACGCGATCACGACGGTCAACGTGGCGAACTTGGCGTCCGTGCGCGAGTACGCCGCCGAGGTCACAGGGTCGGGAACGGTGGAGCGCGTGCCCGATGAGGTCATCCGCCGTGCGCAGGTCGAGCTGGTCGACCTTCCACCCGACGTGCTTCGCCAGCGGGTGGCGGCAGGACAGGTCTACTCGGCGGCCCAGGTGGGTGGTGCGCTGGCCAACTACTTCCGCGCCGAGAACCTGGCTGCGCTCAGCCACCTGGCGCAGTCGTGGATGGCGGGCACGCTCGACGAGGAGGGTCCCGCCATCGTGGCCCGCTACACGGAGTCCTCCCCGAGGCCGGTGGTGATCGCCGGCCTGTCGAGCTCCCGCCCGGCCGAGCCGGTGATCCGGCGCGCCGCGGAGCTGGCGGAGTCAGCCGACGCCGATCTGTTGGTCGTCCACGTCGCCGACGGAGCCGCTCGAGGCTCGACGCACGTCCCGTCCGAGCGCCGGGATCTCGCCCAGTCTCTCGGTGGGAGCCTGGTCGAGGTTCGGCGAGAGGACATGGCTGACGCCCTGGCAGCCACTGCCGCTGAGCACGGCGCCACAGCTGTGGTCGTCGGCCAGCACCCTTCCCGGTGGGTCGAGCTGATCAGGGGATCCACAGCTCGCCGGCTGCGCCGTCGGCTCCCCAACGTGACCATCGAGGCCGTCGAGCAGGGTTGAGACAGGCGGGGGATCAGGGCGACGGATTGACGGGGGTGGGCCGGCGGCCGCCATTCCCGAGGGCCG
>DASXCO010000063.1 GCA_036491125.1 Acidimicrobiales bacterium
CGTGAGGACCGGGTCTCCAGCATCACCCGGTTTGCGGGCCCCGGTGTTCTGGCCCGCTTCGACTTGCCTCGCGTCCTGCGGCCGTGAACCTGAAAGGTCGGCGGGGGACCTCACAGGGATCTCCCCCGGTGCCAACTTGGCTTACGCTTCTGGCATGAGCATACGCTGGAGGGGCTGGTTAGCCGCCGTAGCCGCCACCGGCTTGGCGTGTGCTCTCATCGCGTTGGATGTGGCCGATTCCGCCATTCGGCGGTGGTGGGTGATGCACGCCTTCACTACCGACGCAATCGCCGGTCTTGTGGTGCTCCTCATCACCGTCCTCGTCGCGGATCAGGTGCTCCGGCTCCGCCAGATCAAGAATCGATCGGTGGCGACGGCAGCGCAGGCGGCGATCCTGATGGCTCAGGCAGGCCGTTCGTCACGGGCGGTGTCGGCGGTGTTGGACGGCTCGGGTGACAGAGATGCGGCGTCGGGTGAGGTCCGCACCTTCATTACCATTGTCCTCAATGCGGCGCCGCTGCTCATCGATGTCGAAGTGTCGCGCCGTCTCCTCGAGCAGTCGCAACGCCTCATCGCCGAGCTGGTCGGGGCACTACAAACCGTCGGCCAGGATCCGAGCGCCGCAGCCGCAGCGCGGGGCCGGGTCGACGCAGCCGTCGACGGTCTTCGGAGTGCCTCGGACCCGCTTCTACAGCTACTCAACGCGCAGGAGCGCGCGGCCGCCGCCGGATGAGCACCGTGGGGCGTCTACCGGTGCTCAATTTGCCGCCGCTTTTCATCAGATGTGGACGGGTCACGCACGACTAGGACGATGACAAGCGGCTCTACGCAGCAGCTGGGCTAGGATGCCATCGCCGAGAGCCACTCCGCCAACTTCCGCGGTGCCGTAGCGTGGGGCTGGAGACAGAGGTGGTCGTGGAAGAGGAACAGCCGGTCAGCAACGTCGAGCGCCTGCGCACGCTGGCATCGGAGCGTCCCGATGAGCCGGCTTACGTGCATCTGGCGATGGCTGGGAGCGAGCGGTCGGTGACGTGGGCCGTGCTCGAACGCAGATCGAGCCAGGTCGCGGCGGCGTTCGGCGCCCGCGGCGTCGGGTTCGGTGACCTCGTCGGGCTCGGCATCCGCAACTCGCCAGAGCTGGTGATTTCCGTGCTCGCCACGTGGAAGCTCGGGGCTGTGCCCGTGCCCGTCCGTTGGGACGTGCCTGAATGGGAGCTCGACCGGTTGAGGCAGGCGATCGCCCCGAAGCTCTACCTCAGCCCCGACGACCTGGCCTGGATCGAGGCGACGGTCGACAATCGCGTCCCGGAGCTGCCACTCCTCGTGTCGCCGAACGTCAATGGCATCTGCAGCAGCGGCTCGACGGGGACGCCCAAAGTGATCCTGCTGCAGACACCACCGGTGTTCAACGAGCAATTCAGCATTCCCATCGCCGAAAGGTGGGGTCGCGCCATTACGCGGCCGCAACGGATCCTCGTGCTGGCGCCCATGTACCACGTCAACGCCTTTGCAACACTGCATAGCATGATGACCGGCGACCATCTGTTCGTGCTGGAGAAGTTCGACGCCGGGCAGGCCGTCGATGCGATCGAACGGCACCGTGTCACCACGTTCACCGCGACGCCCACGATGCTCCAGCGCATCGCCGACCTCCCCGGCGTCGACGATAGGGATCTGTCGAACCTGGAGTGGATCCTGCAGGGCGCGGCCCCGATGCCGACGGCGCTCGTGCACCGCTGGGCTGACCTCATCGGCGCCGAGAAGATCATCATGGCCTACGGCGGCACCGAGGGTCTCGGCCTCACGGTGCTCGACGGCAAGGAATGGATGGCTCACCAGGGCAGCGTCGGTCGCGGCTTCAACGGGGCCGCGGTCCGCATCCTCGACGACGACGGCAACGATCTTCCGCCCGGCGAGATCGGCCACATCTTCATGCGCCCACCGGAGGGCTACGGCACTTCGATCTACCTCGGTGAGGTGCCGCAGATTCCCTGGACGAACGATGGCTTCGGCTCCTACCAGGACATGGGCCAGGTCGACGGGGACGGTTACCTCTACATCGCCGACCGGCGCGTCGACCTGATCGTCACCGGTGGTGCCAACGTGTTCCCTGCCGAGGTCGAAGCGGCGATCGTCGACCACCCCAAGGTCGCCGACGTCGTCGTCGTCGGCCTGAAGGACGCCGACTGGGGTCGACGCGTGCACGCCATCATCGAGCCGGCGAATCCCGCCGATCCGCCCACCTTCGACGAGGTCCAGCGGTACGTGAAGAGGCGCCTGCTGGCCTACAAAGTCCCGAAGTCGATCGAGCTCCTCGAGGCCATCCCCCGCAGCGAAGCCATGAAGGTCAACCGTGGCCGACTTCTGGAGGAGCGCGGTGGCTGACCTGGCGCACGCCAGCAGCGGCTGCCCTTTCGAACATCCGAGCACCTTCGGCCGGCGTCGCGCCCGACGCGAGCTCGTCGAGCTTGGTCAGCGCTGCGGACAGAGCCGTCAAGAACCGGCGTTGCGACCCTGCCCCCCTTTCAACCGCTGATCTCGCCGAGGAAACTGCGAATGTCGATCGACGGCTCCAGCTCTTCAGCGGTTGCTTCGCAGACGATCACTGTCCTGATCAACACCGCGAGGTCGGCTGGGAGCACCAGACCATGGTTATGAAGCACATGGAGAAGCTCGCGAAGCACTTGCCCGAGCTTCAGATCTTGCAAGCTCGCGTCAGTGACCGGACCTAGAAGCGTCGCCAACTGGTCCCCGAGGCTCAGCCGGTCGACAGACCGAGCAGGGCGGCTGAAGGAGAGGACCGCGTCGGCGAGGGAATCGCTGTCTCGACCGAGCACGGCCGTGAGCAGGCTCATGAGGGCACTGCGCGTGGAAGGTGCCACCGAACCCACCTCGCCGAAGTCGACGAGCCCGAGACCGCCACCGCTCATGGCGATGAGGTTGCCAGGATGGGCGTCGGCCTGGAATCGATCGGACCGGAAGATCATCGTCGCGTAGGCATGAACGATGGCTCGAGCGAGGCCAGCTCGATCGATATCGGCTGCGTCCAGCGCTCCGCCGTCTGTGAGGGGTATGCCTTCGACCCAGTCCATGGTCAATATCGACTCGCCGCTGACCTCCTCGACCACACTTGGGACCGTGACAATGTTGTCGTCGGCGAACGTGCGTCCGATGGCCTCGATGTTCCTGGCTTCGAGCGTGAAATCGATCTCCTCGAAGAGCAGGTTGGCGAACTCGTCAACCAGCCGACGAGGGTCGTACTCCTGGGTCCGCCGGGACAGCAGAAGCACACGGGAAAAGGCGCGGAGCAGTGCCACGTCAAGTTTGACGTCCGACAGGACCCCAGGTCGTCGCACCTTCACGGCGACGCGACGACCGTCGGCCAGCAACGCCCGATGTACCTGGGCGATAGATGCACACGCCACCGGTACCGTTTCGAACTCCACGAAGAGTTCTCGACCCGAGGGTCCGATGGCCTGCTCGAGCTCTGCCATGAGCGTCCCGCGTGGAATGGCCGGGGCGCGATCGCGCAACGTCGAGAGTTCACGCTGGAGGCTAGGAGGGATCAGGTCAGACCGGGTGGACAGCAGCTGCCCCAGCTTCACAAACGTCGGCCCCAGCTCCCCGAGCGCCATACGAAACTGCCGAGAGAGCGCCGCCCCGTCGACGTTCGTACGACTCAGGCGTGACCTTGCGTAGTGTGTCATGGCGATCGCAGCGCGCCGAGCGATTACAGCGGTCACCTTCCCGCCTCGCCGCAGGAGATCTCTAGCCGTCAGTTTGCCAACGTCGACGCTCACCGGCGTACCGGCCGCCTGGTTGACACGTGGGCGGGCCGGCCGCGCCGTCGAGGTAGAACCGATCCGCTTCAGAAGCCGAGTCGCTCCTTCACAAGAATGGTCGTCACCCGGTCGGGGGCGACGACCTTGTTGATGATGAGGATGTTGTTCACTCCACTCCGTACCCCGTAGGCGCGGCGCGCCCGATCGTCCTCCAGCGGAAAGCAGTACTCGTAGATGCGCCGCAGTCCGGCCTCGACGTCAGGGACGATTTTCTGTCCACCGATGACAAGAATCACATGACCTGCGCCCGAGACGACCGGGCCCAACTGGCTGCCGCTCGCGGAGGCGATGAGCAGTGACCCACCCTCGGTGACGGCGTGGACGCTGCCAACGACGTAATCGGGCGAGGATGCGAGGATGCGCATCTCACGACCCTGCATCTCCCGGTCCATCTGATACAAGCGGAGCCGCAGTGGCTGGTAGCGGCCTGAGCGCTCGATATCGTCGGCCACACCGATGGCTTCCAGGGTCTCTGAGGTGTTGTTGAAGACCTCCGCTCTCTCGGTGAGCAGCGAGCGCACGAGCTCCCGCGCCTCCTTGCCGGTATCGGAGACAAAGGCCGTGACACCGTTGTTCTCGAGGGCGTGGGCGACCGATTCGATGTCTTCGCCGGAGGCCAGCGGAGAGAACTCCGCCGACGCCTCCTCGGTGACCTGGACGTCTGCCGGTGGCTCAGTCACCGTTGACCTCAGCCAGTCGGCTGTGCACCAGGGCCACAGCCATCGCGCCCTCACCGATCGCCGCCGCGCAGCGCTTGATCGATCCGGAGCGCACGTCACCAGCAGCGAAGACGCCTGGCCGGTTCGTCTCCAGCGGCAGGGGCTGGCGCGACAGCGACCACCCATCGCCGGGCCCGACGCCAGCCACGACATCGCTGCCGGTCCGCAGGTATCCCGCGTCGTTGGTGACGAGCTCGAGTCCGGTAGCGCCATCGGTTCGTGGCGTGCCGCCAATGCAGATGAACAGGGAGTCCGCCGGCAGTCTCGCGCGACCGGTGCGGTGGGCGGAGGAAACGACGACCGCTCGGAGACGGTCGTCCGCCTCAACTCCCACCACCTGAGAACCGGTTTCCACCTCCACGTTCGGGATGCCCGATATGCGGTCTATGAGGTACTGCGACATCGATGCCGCCAGATCGCGACCGCGCACGAGCAGGGTCACCTGCTGCGCGTACTTGGCGAAGCGGACGACCGCCTGACCAGCGGAGTTCCCGCCGCCGACCACCACAACCCGTGAGCGGGTGCACGACAATGCCTCGCTGGGCCCCGCACCGTAGTAGACGCCCGCGCCAAGCATGTCCTCGATCCCCGGCACGTCGAGGCGGCGCCAGTCGACGCCACTGGCCAACAGCAGCGCGCGCCCTCGAACCAGGGTGCCGTCGGAGAGTCGAGCGACGTAGCCAGGACCGTCGCTCGAGACACCGACCAAGGGGCGGGCCTGGAGGATCTCGGCGCCGAAGCCCCGCGCCTGGGCCACCGCCCGGGTGGCGAGCTCGCTCCCGCTGATGCCGTTGGGGAAGCCCAGGTAGTTCTCGATCATCGACGTCGTTCCCGCCTGTCCACCTGGCGCCACCGCCTCCACCACCACGGCGCGGAGTCCTTCTGACGCCGCGTAGACCGCAGCGGCGAGGCCGGCGGGCCCGGCACCCACGATCGTGAGGTCGTACTCGGACAGGGACGGTGCCGAGATCATGCCCAGGCCGGAGGCCACCTGCTCGACGGTGGCGGGTGCGAGCCGTCTGCCGTCGGGGAGGATGCAGAGCGGCAGACGCGACGCCTCGACCTCGCTGACGTCGAGCAGGTCACGGACCTTGTCCGTCTCGTCGACGTCCAGCCACTCGTAGGGGAAGCGGTTTCGGCTCAGGAAGTCGCGGATGGCGTAGCCGTCGGCGGAGACGGGGCTGCCCACCAATACCACCTGCGGCGTAACGGGGCGGGCGTCGTAGTCGAACATTGAAGAGGCCGGGAGATTGTCGGTCATGGGTGCGACGGTTGGGATGGAGCCCCTTCGCGCTCGAGGGCGAGCTGATCGGCGTGAGTGGAGCCGCCATTCATGCTTGCGGCCCGTCCTGAGGACTGCCGCCAGCGAATCCGGACACGGCAGCGGTGATGGGCGGTAGGTCGACGTCGTCGAGCTGATCGATGATGTGTCGGCGCACGCTGGCCAGATGCGATGGCCAGGCCCGGCGCAGATGGGCGAGACCGGACCCGGTGAGCACTGCCTCCCAGCCGCGAGCATCGCTGGCAGATTGCTCCCTCCGAAGCAGACCCTGCTCTTCGAGGCGGCTCACGATTCGGGTCGTGCCACTGAGCGAGAGCGCGCACATGTTGGCGAGGTCGCCAATGCGCAGCGTATGTCCGGGCGCCTCGGAGAGGTGCATCAGCCCGACGTAGTCGGTCAGGGACACGCCGTGAGAGGTCATCAAGTCACCATCCAGAGCGCGCGGCACGGTGACGAGCGCCCGCAGGAACGCGCGCAGGAACGCCTCTTCGTCGGCAGTCAGAGGGACAGCGTGTCCCATTTCTCTGGCCATCGGCGCCATAATACTTGCTTCGCGAAGCATCCATCCAAGTACCCCACTGGGTCATCGCAGGCAAATCGGACGCCGATCGCCTCGAAGACTTTCTGTGCTGCCCCTCTCGAGGACATAGCCACTCATCGGTTTGCTTCTCCTGGGTGTCGAGCACTCTGACCCCCATCGTGGCGGCAGAACGAGGCGCTCGAATCAGGGAAACCCGTAGTCGACCGTCGACTTCGCGCTTAGCCGGCCACTTGGGCGGAAAGCGCTGGGCTGTGGGTTTCCTGGATGCGATCGACGCCGGACGTCATCAGGATGGTCAGCGAAGGCGGCAGATGACCGTCACCAGTCTGCGGAGGATCGTCCCCATGAGCGCACGGGAAGTCGGCCCAGCGGCTCAGCGCGATACTTCGCCAAGCGGAGTCTGCGCCACTACCCCAGTGCCGGAGGAACAGGACAGTGGAGCCATGACCCAAACCCGAGACTGATGGGGATCGGTCTCTCGTCCACCCGGGTCCGCCAGCTGCACGGTGCTGCCCTGCGGGACCTTCGCACCCGCCTCGACAGCTTCGCCGGGTAGAGCGGCCCGAGACGGAGCCTTCATGTTGGTCGCCGACCATCGCGCCGATCATTCGAGGGGAGGGTTTGGCCCGGCGCTCGTGCTCCTCTGCGTGGGCGCCGCCATGCTGGAGGGCATCCTCGTGGGTCTCCTGGCGCCTTCGTCGGCCTTGGCCCTTGCTCCCCAGGTCAGCGCGCCGGCGCCGATCGACGTCTTCCATGATCTGCGCTGGGTCGCGGTGTACCA
>DASXCO010000064.1 GCA_036491125.1 Acidimicrobiales bacterium
CCGCCCGCCCACGATGAGCAGGGTCGGTGCTCGCACGGCGCCAAGATCGACGCCGGCCAGATCGGGGCGGCCGCCACGGGAGACCACGGCCGAGACAGCTTCCGGCTGGCGGGCCGCTGCTGGGACTGCCACGAGAAGAAGACCGAGGCCGACCGCCAGGCAGGACTGCTAGGTCGGAAGGGGGATGGGAAACGCAGCCGAGGCAAGCGGGAACCGCCGTGATCAGGCGTCCGATATGAGGTGTTCGAGGAACCAACCGCGTGCCAGCGCGGCGACCGCCTGCAGGGCGCCGGGCTCCTCGAACAGATGCGTCGCCCCGGGAACGACTTCGAGCCGTTTCTCGCCGCGGAGCTCACCGAGCGCTTCCTGGTTGAGACCGAGGACGACGTCGTCCCGCCCGCCCACGATGAGCAGGGTCGGTGCTCGCACGGCGCCAAGATCGACGCCGGCCAGATCGGGGCGGCCGCCACGGGAGACCACGGCCGAGACAGCTTCCGGCTGGCGGGCCGCGGCGACCAGGGCGGCAGCCCCGCCGGTGCTGGCACCGAAGAAGCCCAGCGGCAGCGCGGACGTCCTGCGCTCCTCCGACAGCCAGTCGGCAATGGCCACCAGGCGACCGGCCAGCAGGCCGATGTCGAAGCGCAGGTGGCCGGTCCGCATGTCGGCCTGCTCCTCCTCGGGCGTGAGCAGGTCGGCCAGCAGGGTGGCCAGGCCCGCCTCCTGGAGAACGGCCGCGACCTCGCGGTTGCGAGGGCTGTGGCGGCTGCTGCCGCTCCCGTGGGCGAAGGCGACCACACCTGTCGGTGCCTCGGGCCCAGCCAGGTCGGCGTCGAGCGTGCACCCGGGGGCGGGTATTCGAACCGCCGTGCTCACGAGAGCACCAGGCTCAGACGCCGGCGGCCGTCAGCACGAAGTCGGTCGCGAACCCGGCGAGGAGCCCGCCCAGGATGCCCCACATGAGCATCTCCTTGTGACCCATCTTCTGCGCAACGTTCAGCAGCTGGATCACCACGTACAGGATCGACCCTGCAGCCAGGGCCAGGAAGGCGACGAACAGCGTCTCGTTCACGAACGAGCGCCCGACGATGGTGCCGAGGAACGTCGGCCCGCCACCCACCAATCCCAACAGCGCAAGGAAGCCCCAGCTGGGCCGGGCCTCCTCCACGGCCAGCGGAGCCACGATGCCGAACCCCTCGGTGGCGTTGTGCAACCCGAAACCGATGATCAGGACCAGGGCCAGGCTCACCTCGTTCCTCGCCGCAGACTGCCCGATGGCAAGCCCTTCGGAGAGATTGTGGAGGCCGATGCCGACCGCGATGAGCACCGCCAGGCTCTCGCCCGAGCGCACGATCGCCTCCCGAGGCTGGGAAAGCTCGGCCACCGAGGCGGCGCCCGGTCCGTAGCGCCGGCGCGCCGCCCGCTGGCCGGCCCAGCGGTCGTAGAACACCAGACTGAGGAGGCCGACAGCCAGGCAGCTGACGAAGGTGGCGCACGAGCCGACGAACGCCCACCACGAGCCGTGGTGGTCGACGGCGGACTGGAGCGAGGTCTGCGCCGGCTCCACCGCCTTCGACAGCACGTCCCACAACAGGAAGACGAGGATCCCGATGGCGATGGCGTTGAGCAGCACCCGCAGGCTGGGGTTCACGTGCCGCAGGCGTCCGATGGGTAGGCCGAAGAAGATGGTGAGCCCGGCGATGGCACCCAGCAGAAAGACTTCACCAGCAGGCACGGCACGCTCCTGATGCGGCGGGCAAAACAGTGCTTAGGTCTCCCTAAGTCTTAGGTATACCTAATTCAGCCGTCAACTGCCACCCCCACCGCACCAAGACCCACCCTCACGGGAACAGGCCGCGGGCGGAGATGGCCTCGGCCACCCGCTCGACGGCGATCACGTACGCGGCCCGTCGCAACGACACACCGAGGGCGTCGGCCCTCGCCCATACCGCGGTGAAGGCGTTGTCCATGCTGGCCCGCAGGCGGTTGGCGACCAGGCCCTCCTCCCACGCGAAGCCCTGGCGACTCTGGGCCCACTCGAAGTAGGACACCGTGACGCCGCCCGCGTTGGCCAGGATGTCGGGCACCACGACGATGTGGCGGCGGTCCAGGACCGCGTCCGCTTCGGGCGTGGTCGGCGAGTTGGCCGCCTCGACGACGACCTTGCCCCCAAGTCGGTTGGCGGCCTGCTCGTCCACGGCGCCTTCCAGCGCCGCAGGGACCACGAGCTCGCACTCGAGCTCCCAGAGGTCGTCGGGCGCGACCGGATCGCCGCCGTCGAACCCGGCCACCGTCCCGTGGAGGTCGACGTGGGTGGCCAGCGTCGAGGTGTCGAGCCCGCCCGGGTTGTACACCGCGCCCCCCAGGTCGCTCACCCCGACGACCCGCATGCCGCCCGATGACAACAGGAACGCCAGCGGACCGCCCACCTTGCCGAACCCCTGCAGCACCGCCCGGGCGCCGACGAAGCTCATGTCCAGCTCGCTGAACGCGGCCCGCGTACAGGCGAGCACCCCCGACGCGGTCGCACCAGTGTGGCTTCGCGTGCCACCTATCGAGAGAGGCTTGCCGGTGACCGCACCAGGGTTCACACCGCCCCCCCACATCATCGACAGGGTGTCCATCAGCCACGCCATGACCCGGCCGTCGGTGTTGACGTCGGGCGCCGGGATGTCCCGGTCCGGGCCCAGGATGGGCGCGACCTCGGTGGCGTAGCGGCGGGTGACGCGCTCGAGCTCGCCGTCGGAGAATCGCCGGGGGTCGCAGCGCACACCGCCCTTGCCGCCACCGAAAGGAATGTTCACGACCGACGTCTTGAAGGTCATGTTGGCGGCGAGGGCGACCACCTCCCGGGCGTCCAGCTCGGGGTGGAACCGGATCCCTCCTTTGGCCGGGCCCCGGGTGGTGTCGTGGTGGACCCGCCAACCGGTGAACACCTCCACCCGGCCGTCGTCCATGCGCACGGGCACGGCGACCTCGAGGACGCGGCGGGGCGTGCGCAGCAGGCGGTGCACGTCCGAGTCGAGCCCGGCCAGCTTGGCCGCGTCGTCGAGTCGTTCGAGCGTGGCTTCCCAGGGATCGAAGCGCGCCATCACCTCCATCCTGGTCCACCTCGTTGCCGGGGTCGAGGGGCAGGCGGGCGCCCAGCGACGCCCGGCGCCGCCCGGGGGCGTGGGTACGCTGACGCCGATGGCGCCGGCGATCGAGACGGTCGAGATGGAAGGACACATCATCGACTCGCTGATCCTGGCCAAGGTGATGGACCTGGTGCTCGCCGCGGGCGCCGACTACGAGGTCCAGTCGGTCCACATCGGCAAGACCAATCGAGACATCAGCCGGGCCCGCATCCGGATCTCGGCTCCCAGCGACGAGGTGCTCGGCCCGCTGCTGGCCCAGCTCCAGGCCCAGGGGGCCAACCGCGTCGTCCAGGGCGACGCCGAGCTGCTGGCGGCCGACACCGACGGAGTGCTCCCGGCCGGCTTCTACGCCACGACGAACCTGCCCACGTGGGTGCGTGTCGACGGTCGCTGGGTCAGCGTGGTCAATCCCGAGATGGACTGCGCCATCGTCGTGCGCCCGGGGCCCGGCGCCGATGGCCAGGAGCGGGTGCGAACCGTCCCGATGCACCGGGTTCGGGCCGGCGACCTCGTGGTCGTGGGCACCGATGGGGTCCGGGTGGAGGCGCCCGAGCGGCCGCGGGGTGCCGGGCCGTTCGAGTTCATGACCTCCGAGGTGTCGTCGGAGAAACCCAAGGCCGTGGTCGTGGCCGAGGTGGCCGAGCGGGTCCGGCGGGAGAAGCACGACGGGGGCGGCAGGGTGCTGGCCGTATGCGGACCCGCCGTGATCCACACCGGCGCTGGCCCGGACCTGGCTCGCCTGGTCCGAGAGGGGTGGATCGACATTCTCTTCGCCGGCAACGGCTTCGCTGCCCACGACATCGAGGCCAACGTGATGGGCACGTCGCTCGGCGTCTCCATGGGCGGCGGGATGCCTGCGGACGGGGGACACGCCAACCACCTCCGGGTCATCAACGAGGTCCGCCGCTACGGCTCGATCGCCGCCGCCGTCGAGGCGGGCTACATCGACGGCGGCGTGATGTATGAGTGCGTGCGCCGCGGCGTGCCGTTCGTCCTCGCCGGCTCCCTTCGCGATGACGGCCCGCTGCCCGACGTCTACAGGGACGTGGTCGAGGCGGCCGACGCCATGCGGTACCTCGTCCCCGGCGTCAGCGTGGCGCTGATGTTGGCCTCCACCCTCCACACCATCGCGACAGGCAACCTGCTCCCGGCGGGCGTGGAGACCTTCTGCGTCGACATCAACCAGGCGGTGGTGACCAAGCTGGCCGATCGGGGCAGCCACCAGGCCCTCGGCATCGTCACCGACGTCGGGCTGTTCGTCAGCCAACTCGCCGAGCGGCTCGGTGGGACACCGGGTTGAGCCAGCTCCCGTGGGGCCGGCGCCTTCTGATGTGCCGTCCCCAGCACTTCACCGTCCTCTACGAGATCAACCCGTGGATGCACGCCGAGGTGCGCCCCGATCCCGACCGGGCGATGGAGCAGTTCGATGGCCTGATGGTGCAGCTGCAGGCCGCCGGCGCCGAGATCGAGTTGATGGAACCGGTCGAGCAGCTTCCGGATCTCGTGTTCACCGCCAACGCGGGAGTGGTCAACGGGAGTCAGTTCGTACCGGCAAGATTTCGCCATCCGGAGCGGCACGGAGAGACCGCACATGATGCGGAGTGGTTCGCCGGGCGCGGCTTCGAGGTCGAGTGGCTGCCCGACAACGTGGTGCACGAAGGCGCCGGCGACGCGCTGCCGTTCGGTCCGCAGGGCGAGCTCGTGCTGGTGTCGGCGTACAGGTTTCGCTCGGACGCCGCCTCACACCCCGCACTGTCCAAGCTGACCGGTGCGCCGGTCCGCTCGGTCGAGCTGGCCGACGAGCGGCTCTACCACCTCGATCTCACGTTCTGCCCTCTCGACGACCGGCGGGCCATGGTGGCGCCGCTCGGTCTCGATGCCTACGGGCGCAAGGTCATCGACGCCCTCGTCCCCGAGCCGCTGGTGTTGGAGGACGACGAGGCCTTGGCCTTCTGCGCAAACTCGGTGGTCGTCGGCGGCAACATCATCATGCCCTCCTGCCCGCCGCGGGTCGGTCGGATCCTGGAAGCCTGGGGCTTCGAGGTGGCGGTCGCCCCCGTCGACGAGTTCCTGATGGCCGGCGGCGCCTGCCGTTGCCTCACCCTCGCGCTCGACGTCGACCTTCGCACCGGCCTCAGCTAGCGCGGCTCAGCCCGCCACCGGCTCGACATCGAAGGCGGCCCACATGCTGGCGTAGCGGCCACCCTTGGCGAGGAGCTCCTCGTGACGGCCTTGCTCGACGACGCGACCCTCGTGCATGACCACGATGCGATCGGCGCTGCGCGCCGTGGGGAGCCGATGGGCGATCAGCAGTGTCGTGCGACCACGCGCGACCCTGGCCATGGCGCGGGCCACCCTGGCCTCCGTCCAGAGGTCGAGGTTCGAGGTGGCCTCGTCGAGCACGAGGATGGCGGGGTCGACGAGCCGGGCCCGGGCCAGGGCGATGAGCTGACGCTGTCCGGCCGACAACGCCCGGCCCCGTTCACTCACCAGGTAGTCGTAGCCCCCGGGCAGGCTGGCCACCAGCTCGTGGGCACCGACGGCCCGGGCGGCCGTCTCGACCTCGGCGTCGCTGGCCGACGGGCGCCCGTAGGCGATGTTGTCGCGGATCGTCCCGGAGAAGAGGAACGGCTCCTGCGGCACGTAGCCGAGCTGGGCCCGATAGGCGGCCAGGTCGAGCTCGGACAGCGGCAACCCGTCGATCAGGATCCGCCCACCGGTGACGTCGTAGAAGCGCGCCAGCAGCTTCACCACGGTCGACTTGCCCGCACCCGTCTCGCCGACGAGGGCGACCGTCTCGCCCGGGTCGATCTCGAGGTCGACGCCGCGCAGGGCCTCGACGCGTGACCCCTCGTAACCGAATCGGACCGACTCGAACCGCACCGAACCCTCCAGGCGTCCCGGGCGGATGGGATGGTCCGCTTCGGGAGTGGAGATCGGGATCCGCATGAGCTCACTGATCTTGACCATCGACGCCCGCGCCTGCTGCCACTGGTCGAAGGTCTGGGAGAGCTGCTGGATGGGCGAGAACAGCTGATCGAGGTAGAGCAGGAAGGCGATCAGCACGCCGACGCTGAGCTGGTGGTGGCCAACGAACCAGGCCCCCGCCCCGAGCACGAGCGCAGCGGAAATGTCGGAGAGCAGGAGGACGAACGGAAAGTAGATGGCCACGAGACGCTGGGCCCCAACCCGCGACCCCAGGTAATCGCTGGAGACCTGGCGGAAGGTCTGCTCGTTGCGCCCCTCCTGGACGTAGGCCTGGGCGACGCGAACACCGGAGAGGTTCTCCTGGAAGCTGGCGTTGACCACCGCGATCCGCTCGCGCGCCTGGGCGTAGGCGCGCCGCGAGCGCTGCCGGAACCACCACGTGCCCGCCAACAGAGGTGGGAGCACGATGAAGGTGACGAGGCTCAGGCGGAAGTCCATCACGACGAGCGCAATTGCCACGCCGACGAAGCTGAACAGGTTGACCATGGCGTTGATCAGGCCCGTCTGCAGCAGCTGGGACAGCGATTCCACGTCGGTGGTCATGCGGGTCATGATCCGGCCCGCCATCTCCCGCTCGTAGAAGTCCAGCGCCAGGCGCTGGAGGTGCGAGAAGATGCGCAGCCGCAGGGCGAACAGCAGCCGCTCGGCGGTGCGGCCCGTGTAACGGATCTCCCCCCAGGTGTCGACCCAGTCGGCGAGGACCACGACCAGGTACACGGCCGTGGCGATCGCCAGAGCCAACAGCGAGTGGGCCACGACTCCCTGGTCGATGCCCACCTTCACGAGTACCGGGCCGAGCACGGTCAAGATGGTGTCGATCAGCACCAGTCCCACACCCACCCCCAGCTGCCGGCGGAACGGGCGCACAAAGCGCCGGAACCCGAACCGCGGGTCGTGGGCCGACTCGCGCTCCACGTCCACCTCGGGACGATGGTCGGCGGGGGGAAGCGCCTCCACGGCCGCCATCAGCTCAGGCGTCGGCGCCAGCATGACGCCCTCCATTGGTCCACCGACGCTCGCTAGCGCCGGGCGTGGCGCGACCGGAGCGACGACGGCCGGCACGGGCTCCTCCAGCTCGGCCTCCCCCTCGGCCCCTTCGCCCGGTCCCGCCACCAGGCGGCGGTACTGGACGTTGCGGGCCAGCAGCTCGTCGTGGGTACCGTCATCGACCACCACACCGTTGTCGACGACCGCGATCCTGTCCGCCAGGCGCAGAGTCGAGCGGCGGTGGGCCACGAGCAGCGTCGTCCGGCCCTCCATGAGTCGCCGCAGCGTGGAGTGGATCTCCTCCTCCGTGCTGGCGTCGATCGAGGAGGTGGCGTCGTCGAGGATCAGCACCCGCGGATTGGTGAGCAGGGCCCGAGCCAGAGCGACGCGCTGGCGTTGGCCTCCTGACAGCGTCATCCCACGCTCACCGACGACGGTGTCGTAGCCATCGGGTAGCTCGGCGACGAAGCGGTCCACCTCTGCCGCCCGAGCCGCCGCCAGGACCTGCCCCTCGGTGGCGTCGGGCCGACCGTACGCGATGTTGGCCCGCACCGTGTCGGAGAACAGGAACGTCTCCTCGAACACGACCCCGATCTGGCGCCGCAACGACTCGAACGTGACGTCCCGGACGTCGACGCCGTCGACGCGCACGGACCCGCCGTCGACGTCATAGAAGCGTGGGAGGAGGAGCGCCACCGTCGACTTGCCCGACCCCGACGCACCGACCAGGGCAACCGTCTCGCCCGGACGAACGCACAGCGAGAACCCCGACAAGACGGGACGCGAGCGCATGTAGCCGAATGACACGTCGTCGAAGCTGACCTCGCCGCGCAGCTGGTGGAGGGTCTGGGCGTCGTCGCGCTCGACGACCTTCGGGTTGGAGTCGAGCAGCTCGAGGATTCTCTCGGCGCCAGCCCGGGCCTGTTGCCCGAACGACAGCAGGCCAGCCAGCATCCGCACCGGCGACACCAGCTGGAGGAGATAGGTCGAGAAGGCCAGGAAGGTGCCCAGCGTGATGTCGCCGTTGTAGGCGAGCCACCCGCCCAGGCCGAGGATCGCCACCTGGGCCAGGGCAGGGACCGCCTGGAGGGCGGCCTGGAGGCGGGCCTGGAGCCGTACCGTCCGCACCCGGGCGCCGTACAGCCGCTCGGCGACGGCTGTCAGCCGGCCCAGCTCCCGGCGCTCCTGGCCGAAGCCCTTGACCACCCGGACGCCGGTCACTGCCTCGTCGACCACGCCGGTGACGTCGGCGGCCCGCTGCTGGGCGTCCCAGCTGGCCGGGAACACGGCGCTGCGAAGCCGCCAGGCCACGACGCCGATGGTGGGGATGGCCAGCACCGCCACCAGGGTGAGGGGCGGCGACAGGAACAGCATCACCACAAAGGAGACGACGAGCAGGACGACGTTGCCGCTCACGACGGGGAGGAAGGACAAAAGGCCCTGGATGAGGCCCAGGTCCGAGCTGGCCCTGGACACCAGCTGACCGGTGTCGAGCTGGTCGTGACGGGCGAAGTCCAGGCGCTGGAGGCGCTCGAAGACCGCTGTCCGCAGGTCGAACTGGACGTCGAGAGCGACCCGTCCACCTCTGAACCGCCGGATGTAGGCGGCGCCGAAGCTCACCAGTCCGGCGCCGAGCAGCAGCCCCAGCCAGGGACCGAGGGGCTTGCGATGGCTGAGCACGACGTCGTCGACGATGACCTTCTCGACCACCGGGGTCAGGGCCTGGATGACCATACCGACGACAGCGGCGCCGAACGCCCAGGCCACGTTGCGCCGATGGTTGGCCAGGAAGGGCAGGAGTCCGCGGATCCAGCCCTTTCCGTAGCCGTCTTTCATGCCGTCCGAGGATATTCGGTGACCGTCGAACTTCAGGCTCGCTGCTTGGAGTCGTACCTCACGCAGTCGCCAGCAGCGAGGCGACGAAGACCAGGTAGATGAGGATGATGAACGCGCCGGTGTCCCGACGAAGGCCGCGGTCGCGGTAGGCGAACCCGAGCGCGAAGACGGTAAGCCCGAGATACCACCATGCAATGAGTCTCGTGTCGCCGGATGACCCGCCCAGCCCGAGCACGGCGGCCGGGAGGAGAAGACCTGCGGTGACGTTGAGCGCGTTGCTGTTGAGGGCCGTGCTCAGTACGGCCGCTCCCCGTCCACGTGACGCCAGGTACACCGCGGCCACGGCGTTGGGCAGGCTCGTGACCGCCGCCAGGACGAGCCCGCCGATCACGATCTCGGGCACGCCGAAGCGAGACCCGAGCGACGAGGCCGCCCGTTCCATGGCCACGCTGGCGACGACCACCACGACGAGCGACGCGCCAGCAAGGAGGGCGTCCCCGCCTGTTCCCCGTCGGGGCCGGATGGCGTCCTCGAGCTCGAGCTCCTCGTCGGCCACGGCAGCTCCGAGCCAGGTGATCCAGGTTCGAGGTAGCCGGAGGCGCTCCAGCCCGCTTCGGCCGGCGCCGAGCACGATCACGTAGAGCACGACGGCAACGAGGCTCAGCGCCAGCGCGACCACCACCGAGACCGCGCCCACCACGGCGGCAACACAGACCCCGGCCACCCAGATCGCCACGGCGCCGCTCAGCTCGATCACTCTTCGGTGCAGGGCGATCCGCCCGGCCACGACGGCGCCGAGCCCCAGGAGCGCAGCGAGGTTGAAGACGTTCGAGCCGATGACCACACCGGCGCCCACCTGGTGCTCGTTGTTGCTCAGGGCGGTGATGGCGGCGGTGAGCTCCGGGGCGTCTGCGGCCAGAGCCGCCACGATGCCGAGCAGCGCCTCGGAGAAACCCAGTCGCTCCCCGACCCGCTCGATCCTCGAGACGAGGAGCCAGCTGGTGCCGAGGCTGACGACGGCACCGAGGACGAAGACAATCGCGTCGACAGCCGGCGCCACCCCTGGTGTCCCGCCAGTGCTCGACTAGGCGTAGGTCCGCACGAGCTCGAGCACCGGATCGGGGCCCTCGACGCGTAGCGCCGTGTCCTCGGGGCTGGCCCGGCGGGCGGCCACGAGGCACAGTTCGACGGCGTCGCCGCGGACGATGGTGAGGATCTCGGAGTCCCCGGCAAAACGCCAGCCACCTCCGCTCGGAGCTCGGAGCTCGAACGCCACCGGGCCGGTCAGCTCGCGTCCGGCGCGGCCGAACGCGTACGGCAGCGTGCGCCAGGCCAGACGGGCGACGTGCCACAACCGGTCGGTTGCGGCCGGCATCCATCCGAACCCAGCGCCGATATCCCCGGCGTGGATCCAGGTCTCGGCGATCCGGGTGGTCGCGAGCGTGCGGGCGGAGACCTGACCGGCCACCCACTCCAGCCGCTGGTGGGGATCAGTCCCTTCCAGCCGCCGACAGAGGTCGTCGGCAGTGGCAACCCAACGGTCATGAACTTCACGTCCCGGCTGACCCCGCTCGCGAGCAACCAGGACGTCGGCACCGTCATCCACGGATCCCGTGCGACGCTGACCGCCGGCGAGGTCGTCCAGGGCCTCAGCCATCCGTCCACTGGCGCTCGCCGACGCCAGCTCGTTGGTCTGGGCCAGGTGGAGCACGACGTCAGCGACCGTCCACCCGTCGCAGCGCGAGGGTCGCTGCCAGTCGGTGTCGCCCAGGCCAGACAGCAGGTTGGACAGCTCGGCCTGCTGATCAGCGAGGGCGGCGACGATCACCTTCAACGTGGCCTCCACCGAGGGGAGTGTACCCACGCTGGCCCGTCGCAGAGCTGGGAGCCAACATGGTCGCGTGCCGGGGTGGACCTGTCCTCGATGCGGCCGACGGTTCGCCCGCGCCGGTCAGTCCCACGAATGTGAGCCGGCCATGTCGCTCGAGGAGTACTTCTCGACCGGTCCCGCGCACGAGCGCCCGATCTTCGATGCGGTGATGCGCCACGTGAACAGCTTGGGACCGGTCCACGTGGAGCCCGTATCGGTTGGGATCTTCTTGAAGCGAGCGCAGACCTTCGCCCAGCTACGGCCGATGCAGCGGTGGGTGGCGCTGTCCTTCTCGCTGCCCCGTGCCGTCCGGCACCCGAGGATCACGAAGAACGTCGTGCCGTACCACGGTCGCTACTACCACGTCGCCAACCTCCACAGCCCCGAGGAGTTCGACGACAACCTCCGGGACTTGATCACCGAGGCGTACCTCAACGCCCCAGCCTGACGCCGTTGGTCACCCAGCGAGGTATTGACATTCTAAGTGCCATATCAGTACCGTCTCACCATGGCCATCACCCCCACCCGGGAGCAGTTCGAGGCCTTCGCCAACCACGAGCGGGAGGGCGAGGTCGTGATGATCAACCTGCTCCACTTCGCACCATCTGACGTCTCGAGCCCGTCTGGGGGTGAAGACGCCTACCGCCAATACGGCAAGGCGGCGGTCAAGATGGTCGAGGACCGAGGCGGCCGGGTCGTCTGGATGGGCCGGCCCGAGCATGTGCTGATCGGCGACTCCGAGCACGATCGCTGGGACCTTGCCGTGCTGGTGTCGTACCCCAGTCGCCAGGCGTTCATCGAGATGGTCACGACGGCCGAGTACCAGGACGCCCACAGAGACCGCGAGCAGGGGCTCGATCGAACGGTCCTGCTCGGCTGCGAGCCGGTCGGGGAATGGACTGGGTCGCATGCCTGACCAGGCACCGGCCACCGGCGGCGCTCGCCGCAACATCCTGCTCATCACGACGGACCAGCAGCGCTACGACAGCTTGGGGTGCAACGGCGGCACCATCGCCCGCACCCCCGTGGCCGATCGCCTGGCAGCCGAGGGGGTCAACTACCGACGCGCCTACAACCAGAACACGGTGTGCATGCCGGCCCGTTCGACCATCCTGACGGGCCAGTACGTCCGGACCCACGGGGTCGTGGCGAACGGGATCGCTCTGCCTCCCGACGCCCCGTCGATCGCCGCCTACCTGGCGGAGCGGGCGGGGTACCGGACCGCCCTGCTGGGCAAGGCGCACTTCGAGCCCGGCATCGACCCGCAGCGCCAGTTCGAGGAGAACGCGCGCGCCGCCCGCGGTGATACCGGCCCCTGGCGCGGGTTCGAGCGGTCGATCCAGGCCATGCACATCGCCGCTTGGGGCGACTTTCCCGTTGCGCACTACGGCCGGTGGCTCGCCGAGCAGCATCCGGAGCATCTCCACAGCTTCGCCAACCTGCTCCAGGCGGAGCCCGGCGGGGACACCGACGCGCCGGAGACCAAGAACAACCCCATCCCCAGGCCCTGGTACCACACCGACTGGGTCGCCGACCTCACCGTCGACTGGCTGGCGTCGATCGGCGACGACGAGCCCTGGTTCTGCTGGATGAGCTTCCCCGATCCCCACCATCCATGGGACCCGCCCGCATCGGAGAACTACCGCGTCCCTTGGCAGGAGCTGGAGCTGCCGCCCGGCCACCCCGGAGCCGACGACGACATCCGCGCCGTGCTCTCCGGCAAGCCCCCCCACTGGCTCGCCTTCTGGGAGGGACGTTGGCCGAACGTCGAGGGAGGCCCGGCGGCGTTCGTGCCGTCCCGGCTGACCACCGACGCGCTTCGCGAGATCAACGCCAAGACGCACGTGATGAACGAGCTTGTCGACGAAGCCTGCGGCCGGGTCCTGGACCAGGTCGAGGCGCGCGGATGGACGGACACTACCGACGTGATCTTCACCACCGACCACGGCGAGCTGCAGGGAGACTTCGGCCTGCTGTACAAGGGCCCGTTCCACGTCGACGCCCTGATGCGGCTTCCCCTCATCTGGCGACCCGCTCCGGTGGCGGGGGTGACGCCCGGCGAGGTCGCCGACCCGGTCGGCCAGGTGGACCTGGCGCCGACCCTCTGCACCATCGCCGGCATCGAACCAGCCGAGTGGATGCAGGGCGCCGCTCTGCCCGTCGGTGACGGACAGACGGGGAGGGAACGGATGCTGTGCGAGTGGGACAGCCAGTTCCCCGGCTATGGCATGCACCTGCGTTCGGTGTACCGCGACGGCTGGCTCTGCACCGTCTACGAGCCGTCCACGGCAGGCAAGCCCAACGGACTCGAAGAGGTCTGGGGACCCAGGGTGCTCGAGCCTTCCTCGGTCGTGTACGAGGCCGAGCGCCAGGGTCCGGGCGGCGTCTCGATCGCGACCGGCGAGCTGTACGACGTGGCAGCCGATCCGCTGCAGTGGCACAACCGCTGGGACGATCCCGCCGTACGGACCCTCCGTGAGGACCTGATCAGCGATCTCTACGACCACCTTCCCCGTGAGGTGCGCTCGCTGCCGGTCTCGGCGCCCGCGTGACACTGGGTACGAGCGAGGTCGACGGCCGGGCTCAGCGGTCGGCCCGCAGTCGCGAGGCTGTCGTGGACGCAATGCTGGACCTGCTCGAGGAGGGGTCGTTGCGACCCGGGGCAGCCGAGATCGCGGCACGAGCCGGGGTGTCGGTGCGGACGGTGTTCCGCCACTTCGAGGACCTCGAGCAGCTCTTCGCCACGGCGACGGCGCATCAGGGGATGCGCATCGGCCCGCTCCTGTTGGCCGCGCCGCCCGCCGGCTCGAGGGCCGGCCGGGTCGCCGCCCTGGCGAGCCATCGCGCCCACCTCTACGAGCGGATCGGGCCGGTCCGCCGTGCTGCCCTCCGCCACGAGCCGTTTCACCAGGCCGTACGCGAGGGCCTCGCCCAGGTCCGGCGGCTCCTACGCCGACACCTCCTGGCCACGTTCGGTCCGGAGCTCGAATCGTTGGACGGGACGGATCGGACCACCCTGGTCGCCGCCCTGGAGACGGCGACGAGCTTCGCGGCGTGGGACAACCTGCGGGTCGAGCAGCGCCTGTCGGTTCCCCAGTCCCGGACGGCCCTCACGACCACCGTCGAGGCCCTGCTGGAGCGCTGATGGGGACCCCGATCGACTGCCACGTCCATCCCTCGACCGCCGAGTACCTCGGGGGTTCCATCGGCCCGTACATGGACGACCTCTGCCACCACTTCCGTCTCGACATACCTGTGCGGAGCGTCGAGGAGATGGCGGCCGACTACGAGGGGATGCGCGGTGTGCTCCTGGCGTGGGACGCCGAGACCGCCACGGGTCGCCCGCCGGTCACCAACGACTGGGTGGCAGACGTGTGCCGCCGTTATCCCGAGCGCTTCATACCCTTCGCCTCGGTCGATCCCTGGAAGGGCGAGGCGGCCGTCGCCGAGGCCCGACGGGCGGTGAACGAGCTGGGCATGAAGGGCTTCAAGTTCCAGCAGGCGGCGATGGCCTTCGTACCTTCCGACGAGCGGTTCTCGCCGCTGTGGGAGGAGATCTCGGCCCTCGGCGTGCCGTGCCTGTTCCACGTCGGCACCACGGGCATGGGCGCGGGGACGCCCGGCGGGTCGGGCTTCCAGCTCGACTTCGTGCGCCCCATCCACATCGACACCGTGGCGGCCAGGTTCCCCGCCCTCACGATCATCTGTGCGCACCCGGCCTTCCCCTGGCAGCTGGAGATGAACGCCATCGCTCTCCACAAGGCGAACGTCTTCACCGACCTGTCGGGGTGGGCCCCCCGGTACTTCCCGCCCGAGCTCGTTCGGGAGGTCGGAGGCCGGCTCCAGGACAAGACCCTCTTCGGGACCGACTACCCCTTCATCCTGCCGGAGCGCTGGCTACGGGAGTTCTCGGACCTCGGCCTCAGCGATTCCGTCAGCGAGAAGGTGCTGTGGGGCAACGCCGAGCGCCTGCTCGGGCTGTGACATGGCGGGCGGCTCGTCGGGCGGCCGGATAGCCTCGAGGCCGATGGCCAGAGTGTCTGACGGCGCCGCGTCCGGCGCAACCGCGTCACCCCGGCTCCTGGCCCGCTGGCGGGAAGTGCTCCGTACGTCCAACCCGCCGACGGGCCGTCTCGACCCGGTGTCGAAATGGCTGGTGCTGACCCGGGCCTCCGTCCTGCCGATGACCCTGACGGCCGGCGCCGTGGCCGGTCTGCTGGCGGTGAACCAACACGGGTTTCGCCCCGGGCTGTTCTTCCTCGCCCTGGCGGGCATCCTCCTGGCCCACACCGCCAACAACCTGATGAACGACCTTTTCGATCTGGAGGTCGGCGCCGATACCGACGCCTACCCCCGTGCGCTGTACGCACCACACCCGGTGCTGTCAGGGATGATCTCCCGGCGGGGCCTGCTCACCGCGGCCCTGGCGGTCAACGTCGCCGACCTAGCCATCCTCATCGTGCTGTTCGCCTACCGGGGATGGCCGGTCGTGGCCCTCGCCCTCGGCGGGTTCCTGTTGAGCGCGGCCTACACCGCCCCGCCCCTGCGACTCAAGAAGCGCGGCCTCGGGGAGCCCGACGTGCTGGCGGTGTGGGGCCCGTTGATGGTCGGCGGCACCTACTACGCCGCGGTCGGCAATCTGCCCTGGCACGTCGTGGCGGCTTCGATCCCCTACGGGTTGCTCTGCACCACCGTCCTCATGGGCAAGCACATCGACAAGATCGAGTGGGACGCGCCGCAGGGAACACGCACCCTGCCGGTCCTGCTCGGCGAGCGCCGGGCCCGCCGTCTGACCCAGGCCATGATGGCCGCCTTCTACGTCAGCGTCGCCGTTCTCGTCGGGGTCGGCGCCCTGCCGTGGCCCACACTCCTGGTCTTCGCCGCCCTGCCGGCGCTGGCCAAGGTGTGGAAGGCCTTCGACCGGGCACGTCCGGATCGGCCGCCTCCCCGCTTCCCGGTTTGGCCGCTGTGGTTCGCCGCGATCGCCTTCCTCCACACCCGGCGGGCGGGGGCGCTCCTCGTGGTCGGTCTGGCCGTGGGCGCCATCCTCGGCTACTGAGCACTTCGCCCCGCTACGTCACCTCGCGCAGCGACCCCTTCTCGACCTCGTAGACGAAGCCGCGCACGTTCTTCTTGGGGATGAAGGGGCTGGCGTTGATCCTGGCGATCGACTGGCGGACGTCTTGGTCCAGGTCGGAGAACGCCTCGGCCGACCAGGGCGGGCGGACCCCGGTATCCTCCTCGACCTGCTGGCGGAAGGCGTCATCGGTGAAGGTGAGCATCCCGCAACCGGTGTGGTGTACCAGGATGATCTCGTCGGTGCCGAGGAGCCGCTGGGAGATGGCGAGCGAGCGGATGGCGTCGTCGGTCACGCCGCCACCCGCGTTCCTGATCACGTGGGCGTCACCCTCGCGCAGGCCGAAGATCCCGTACAGGTTGAGCCGGGCGTCCATGCAGGCCAGGATGGCCAGCTTCTTCCCGGGAGGCATCGGCAGGTCGCCCTTGTCGAAGGCGTTGGCGTAGGCCTGCGAGTTGGCTACCAGCTCGTCGGTGGCGCTCATGATCGACCTCCTCACGTCGGCGAATTCCGACCTTATCAGTCAACAATACGCCGGTTTCAGCGCAACGGCCGCCTCCGATAACCTGACCACCCAGTCAAGAGGCGTTCCCCAGGGGGTTTCATGGCCGAGACCGTGTCCGAGGAGCAGTTCGAGCAGGAGGCGCTCGCCTTCCTCGAGGCCAACGCCAAGCTGCGGGTCGAGGAGAAGAGAGGCTGGGGCCAGGGCTCCGACAGCGTCGCGCTCTTCGCCGAGAAGTCAGACCAGGAGGAAGCCGCCGAGGTGGAGGCGGCCAAGGGCTGGCGGCAGCAAGCCTTCGACGCCGGCTTCGGGTGGATCACCGGACCGCAGGCGTACGGTGGCCGGGAGCTGCCCGCCGCCTACGAGCGCATCTACCACTCCCGGGAGGCGGCGTTCGACACCCCGCCCCAGACGCCGTTCGGCATCGGCCTCGGCATGGTGGCCCCGACCATCCTCGCCCACGCCACCGAGGCGACCAAGCAGCGCTACCTGCGGTCGCTGTACCGCGGGGAGATCATCGCCTGCCAGCTCTTCAGCGAGCCGGGCGCCGGCTCCGACCTGGCCAGCCTCCAGACCAGGGCCGAGCGGGACGGCGACGAGTGGCGTATCACGGGGCAGAAGGTCTGGACGTCGGTCGCCCAGTTCGCCGACATCGGCGAGATCATCTGCCGCACCGATCCCAGCCTGCCCAAGCACCGGGGTCTGACCGGCTTCGTCATCGACATGCACGCCCCGGGCGTCGAGGTAAAGCCCTTGCGCCAGATGACCGGCGGCTCGACGTTCAACGAGGTCTTCTTCACCGACGTGCGCGTGCCGGACGACCACCGTCTCGGCGATGTCAACCAGGGCTGGACGGTGGCCCTCACCACGCTCATGAACGAGCGGGCCGCCATCGGCGCCGGCGGAGCAGGCGTAGGTGGGGTCCTCGGCGGCGACCGCCTCATCGAGCTTCTCCGTCACTTCGGCGGCAACGACGATCCGCTGCTTCGCCAGCGCCTGGCCGACGTCTACATCAACGGCAAGGTGGCCGGCTACACCAACCAGCGGGCCATGGCCAAGATCAAGGCGGGTCAGCTCCCGGGTCCGGAGATGTCGATCGCCAAGCTCTCGCTCACCAACAACATGTCGCGCGTCGGCGAGCTGGTGAGCCTGGCCCTGGGCCCGCGGATGATCGCCGACACCGGCGAGTGGGGAACCTACGCGTGGTCGGAGCTGGTGCTGGGTACGCCCGGGGTGAAGGTGGCAGGCGGCACCGACGAGGTCATGAAGAACATCATCGGCGAGCGCGTCCTCGGTCTCCCGAAGGATCCGTCACCCACCGGCGGTTCCTGACGCGCCCTCGGCAAAGGGAAGCTCGACGTCCATGCCCGGCCGCCGATAGCGGGTCCCCCAGATCAGGTGGTCCATGAACACCCAACTGCGCCGGTGGATCGACGTGGGCCCCCACGCCCGCAGGGACATCTTGTGGCGGGGACACGGGTAGCCCTTGTTCAGCTCGAAGTCGTAGCCCGGGAAGTGCCGGGCCTCGCCGCGCATGACGCGATCACGGGTGACCTTGGCGAGGACCGACGCAGCGGCGATGGACAGGCATGTGGCGTCGCCTTTCACGATGCGGCGGGTGTTGGGACCGCCCACGAAGTCCCAGCGACCGTCGATGAGCACGTGGTCGGGCCGCAGCGAGAGGGCGGCCAGGGCGCGGCCCGCGGCCAGGCGCTGCGCTTCGGACATACCCAGCTCGTCGCACTCGTCAGGTGTGGCGTGGCCCACAGCCCAGGTGGTGCACCACCCCGCCACCCGGTCGAACAGCGCCTCCCGCTCGGGCTCGGTCAGCATCTTCGAGTCGCGCACCTTGTAGACGCGGCGATCCCTCGGCAGGACGGCTGCGCCGACACTGAGGGGGCCGGCCCACGCGCCGCGTCCCACCTCGTCCATGCCCACCACGACCGTGTTCCCGCCGTCCCACAGGTCGCGCTCGATCCGAAGCGACGGCACGACCTGGCGGCGTCGCGCGATCGTCGTCCGACCGCGGCCCCCGCTCGAGCCCATGGCCGCAGGCTACCTCAGCGACACGCCAGCGGGGCCGGCGACGACCTCGCCGATCGTGACGAAGTCAGATGCCGATTCCAGAAGGTTGGCATCGGCCGAGCTCACCGCGGCAAGAAGTCCTCCCGAGGTCTGGGGGTCGTACGACAGGGCCTCGAGCGTCGCTGGAGCCGACGAGCGCACCCGTCCCTCGAGGTGGGATCGGTTGCGGGCGTCACCGCCGGTGCGGGTCCCGGCCGAAGCCGCCGCCTCCGCTCCCGGATAGAGGGGCAGCGCCGCCGCCGACAATGACAGGCGGACCTGCGAGCGCTCGGCCATCTCCCAGGCGTGGCCGAGCAGGCCGAAGCCGGTCACGTCGGTGACCGCGTGCGGTGGGCTCGCCAGGCCGGCAAGCGTCTCGGCGGCACCCCGGTTGAGTGTTCGCATGCCGACGACCACCGCTCGGCAGTCAGCCGGTCGGCCTCCGGCCAGCACGATGCCGGTGCCGAGCGGCTTGGACAGCACCAGCGCGTCGCCCGGGCGCGCCCCCGCCTTGGTCCACACCCGCCCGGGGTGGACGACGCCCTGCACGGCCAGGCCGAAGATCGGCTCCTCGGATCGAATTGTGTGACCACCCGCCACCTGCCCGCCCGCTTCGGCGACCACCGCCGCGGCCGCGGCCAGGATGTCGCCGATCGCCTTCGGCGGCATCCGCTCGGGGAACGCCGAGATGTTGAGGGCGAGCACGACCCGTCCTCCCATGGCGAACACGTCGGAGCAGGCGTTGGCGGCGGCCACGGCACCAAAGTCAGCGGGGTCGTCCACAAGGGGCGGGAAGAAATCCGTGGTCGAGACGAGCGCGACGTCGTCGCTGATCCGCCACACGGCGGCGTCGTCGAACGGCGCCAGCCCGACCAACAGGGACGGGTCCGACCCGCCCGCCAGCTGTCGCACCAGAGCCGACAGCGGCGCTGCCCCCCACTTGGCGGCGCAGCCGCCGCAGGACGTCCACTCGGTCAGCTTGACGTCAGCGCCATCGCTGGTATCTGTGGTACCGATCGCCTCGGCCACGTAGCCTCCTCGTCATCAGCGGCGCTCGGCGGCGGTCGCGGTCCGTAGGGTGACCGCCGGGGTCACCGGCACTCCAGAGAAGTTATCGCTGTATAGCGGCGATAACCCCTTGTGCTTCCCGGGTCCATCAAGGAAGATGGCCGCCTGAGCGGGAGCGTTACCGGTTGGCCGACTTCGCCAGGAGCGGATCGGCGAGCACGGATTCTGCTGGGGGACAGCAACCGGCAAGTCACCGCAGGGAGGGCACCTAAATGGGCGAGGCAGTCGCACAACAGACGCGGTCTGGCGACGAGCCGCTGGCTGCCGGCACGCCGGTTGACGTGCGCAGCCGGTACTTGGGCACGTGGAGTCGTGGTTTCGAGGTGGCAGAGACTGTGGGCGACGTCTACCGGGTTCGTCGGCTCTCCGATGGCACTGTCCTGCCCAGCGAGTTCTCCTCCGACGACGTCAGGATGCAACGTCCGAAGAAGTCGGGTTCGTGGTGGTACTGACCCCTTAGAGGCGGCGACTGATCAGGAGCGCAGGGAGCTCAGATAGTCGTCTATCGGTATCGCGTTCAGGGTCAGGGTCTTGATGGTCCCGCGGGCGCCGAGCCGGAGGGCCACCCGGGCGATCGTGGTCTCGTCGGGCGCTTCGAGGATGGTGGCGAAGTCGTACGGCCCCAACAGGGCCCACTGCTGCAGTACCCGGGCCCCCATCGACTCGACGTCGGCGTTCACCTGCTTGAGGCGATCGGGGTTGTCGTGCAGCGTCGACGCCCCGTCGGGACCGATGGTCGAGAGCATCAAGAAGGTGCTCATGGGCGAGCACCCTAACTCAGGCGCCTGACGTTCTCGCGCTCGTCGGCGTCGACATCGGTCGCGAGGAAGGCGTCGAGCATCTCCCGGGCCACCTCCGGTGAGGTGAGCCGAAGCCCGAAGGCGAGCACGTTGGCGTCGTTCCACCGCCGCGCCCCCCGAGCGGTCTCGGCGTCGGTGCACAGCGCCGCCCGCACGCCCGACACCTTGTTGGCCGCCATCGACACGCCGGTGCCCGTCCAGCAGCAGACCACGCCGCGCTCGGCACGACCGGAGACCACCGCCTCCCCCACCAGACGGCCGACGTCAGGCCAAGGCTCGGCCTGAGCCACGGCCGTCACCTGGTGGCCGAGGCGCTCGAGCTCGGCCACGACGGCAGCCGTGAGGGAGGTCGACTCGTCGGTGCCGAAGGCAATTCGCATCGATCAGAGACGCTACCGGCTCTGTTGCTGGCGGCTTCGCCGCGCCCGGGCGGGGCCCCATCCCCGCCCTCCTCCGAAGCGGCTGGGGCCCCCACCCCGCCGCCGGCTCTGTTGCTGGCGGCTTCGCCGCGCCCGGGCGGGGCCCCCAGCCCTAGCCTGACCCCATGGGCCGGCGTCGGGTGGCCATCGTTCCCCACACTCACTGGGACCGGGAGTGGACCCAGCCGTTCGAGGTCGTGCGCCTGGACCTGGTCGACCTGCTCGACGGGGTGATCGACCTGCTCGAGCGCGACGACGCCTTCACCGCCTTCCTGCTCGACGGCCAGACGGCGCCCATCGACGACTATCTCGAGGTGCGACCCGAAGCCGAAGCGCGCATCCGCCACCTGGTCACGTCGGGGAGGCTGGAGATCGGGCCCTGGTACGTGCCAATGGACGAGTTCCTCGTCTCAGGTGAGACGATCGTGCGCAACCTGCAGCTCGGTCTCGCTCGCGCCGCACGGTTCGGCGGCGCCATGCCCGTCGGCTACCTCGCCGACAACTTCGGCCACATCGCCCAGATGCCCCAGCTCCTCAGGCAAGCCGGGTTCGGCCACGCGGTCGTCTGGCGCGGGGTGCCGTCGACGATCGATCGGACCGCGTTCTGGTGGTCCGCGCCCGACGGCTCGACGGTGCGGGCCGAGTATCTGTCCCGCGGCTACGGCAACGGCGCGGCCCTGCCCGACGACCCGGCGGCGTTGACCCGACGGCTGGCCGCCCACGAAGCAGAGCTGGGAAAGCTCCTCGTCGACGGGATCCTGCTCATGAACGGCACCGACCGGGCCCGGCCCCAGCCCGGGCTGGGTGCGCTGGTGGCGGCGACCAACCGCGAGCAGGAGCACTTCGAGCTGTGTGTGACCTCACTCGGCCCCGAGCTGGCCCGTCGGCCGACCGAGGAGCTGCCGAGCTGGTCGGGCGAGCTTCGGTCGGGACAGCGGGCCCACGTGCTGAGGGGCGTGGCCTCCACACGGGTCGACGTGAAGCAGGCCGCAGCACGAGCCGAGCAGGCATTGGAGCGCGTGGCCGAGCCCCTCTGCGCACTGTTCCTTCCTGCCTCGCGCTGGCCCCGGTCACTGCTCGACGCCGCCTGGCTGCAGGTGGTACGCAACTCCGCCCACGACTCGATCTCGGCGTGCTCGGTCGACGACGTGTCGGCCACCGTGCTGCAGCGCTTCGCGGGCGCCACCGGAGCAGCCGAGGGCCTGAGCGCGCGGGCCCTGGCCGAGGCGGCCTCGTCGATGGCCGAGCCCGGCCCCGTGGTGGTCAACACCGCCGCCCGGAGCAGGGGCGGGGTGATCGAGCTGATGCTGCGCGGCGACGAGCAGGTCGAGGGTACTCAGGTGCTGGAGGCGTGGCCCGCGCTCGATCGCAACGACACGATGGGCGTCGATGACCTGCGCGCCCTGCTCGGTCGGATACGGGGCCAGGACCTCGGCGACGGCACCTTCGTGAACGGGGCCGAGGCCGCACACGGCGCCGGCGCCATCGAGGTGTCGTTACACACCGACGCGCACCTGTCACCGAACCCGTCGGTAGAGCAGGTGAAGCGGGAGCTGTACGCCAGCGTCGGCGCCCGACCCGACAGCGCCGTCCGGGTGCACGTCGACCGGCGCCCGAGCCAGCGGGTGCTCGCCCGAGCCGATGCCGTGCCCGGCCTCGGGTGGGCGGCCTGGACCCCGGCGCCGCTGCAACACGCCGTGCAGGTGACCAGTGAAGCGTCGATGGGCAACGGCCTGATCACGGTGGCGATCGATCGGGCAAAAGGAACCTTCGCGCTCGACGATTCCCGCGACCTGGACCGGTTGGTGGACGACGGCGACCAGGGCGACACCTACACCTGGTCGCCGCCCGCCCACGACGTGACCGTCGATCAGCCCGACGCCGTCTCCGTCGAGGTGGCCGAGCGGGGACCCGTCCGTGGCCGGCTGGTCGTCCGGCGGACCTTCGTGTGGCCAGCACGGGTCGACGACGACCGCAGCACCCGCGTGGGCGAGCGCGCAGTGGTCGTCACCACAACCATCGAGCTGCGAGCGGGCGAACGAGTGGTGCGGGTGACGACCACTTTCGACAACCCGTGTCGTGATCATCGGCTGCGGGCACTGTTTCGCCTTCCCGTCCCGGCGTCGGCTTCCCGGGCCGAGTGCGCCTACGGGATCGTCGAGCGGGGCCTCGACACCGAAGGCGGGTCCGACGAGCTGGCGGTGCCCACCTTCCCGTCTCGACGGTTCGTCACCGCCGGTGGCCTCACTGTCGTCCACGAGGGTCTGGTCGAGTACGAGCTGATCGACATCGATGACGGGCGGGCCCGGACGCTGGCCCTCACCCTCCTGCGGGCGACCGGCGTGCTGTCCCGGCCGACGATCAGCCACCGGCGGTCTCCGGCGGGGCCGCCCCTACCGGTCGAGGGCGCGCAGATGCTCGGCCCGATTGAGTGCCGCTACGCGGTGTGCGTCGAGCCGGTCGATCCCTACGCACTGGCCGACGACGTCCTGCTACCGCTGCTCACCACGACGGCGCCAGGCGGCGGCGGCCGGTCGCCGAGCGGACAGTGCCTTGCCGTCGACGGTGCCGAGGTGTCAGCTGTCCGGCGGGACAACGGCGCCCTGGAGGTCCGCGTCTTCAATCCCACCGACGCCGCGACGTCGGTCTCCCTGGGCGGACGATCGGGCGACCTCGTCGATCTCGCCGGACGGCCGGTCGGCGCCTTCGAGGGCAGCTTCGAGCTCGGCCCGCGACAGCTGGCGACCGCACGTCTCTCGGAGAGCTGACCGCCGCGGCCTACTCTTCCCGTCCGTCCCGCTCGCGTCGGACCTGGCGCTCCTCCCGTCGGTCGGTCGCCCGCTCCCGGAGCTCGCTCGCCCGGGCCCGAAGCTCGGCGGGGCCGGGCAGCACGCCAGGCAGGCCGCGCCGTCGACTCCAGGACCAGCGGCCGTCGGTCCGCGCCTCCGTTCCCGCCCAGTGGAGGGCCCAGAGCTGCACCCGACCCACATCCTTCAAGGTGCGGGGCCGGAGGGACTTCCAGGCCAGCTCCTCGTCGTCCGCCAGCCCGGCGTGCACCTCGTCGGACACCAGCACCGTCCCCGGGATGGCGATCTTCACGATGCGACTGGCCAGGTTGACCACCGGCCCGTAGTAGTCACCCTCCATCGCCAGCACCGATCCGGAGGCCAAGCCGACCCGCACGTCCGACAACAACTCGTCGTCGGCGTAGGCGTCGGCCAGCTGCAAGGCGATCCGCGCCGCCTCGGCGGTGTCGCGCACCACGAACATGACCTCGTCCCCGATCACCTTGACCACCTGCCCCCCAAGGGCGCTGACTATGTCGAAGGCGAGGGCCTCGAACCGGCTCACCACCTCGGCCAGGGCCTCGTCGCTCAGCTCCTGGGCGAGCAGCGTGAAACCCACCAGGTCGGCGAAGCCGATCGTCGCCTCTATCGTCCCCCCGCTGAGCTCGCCCCTGCTGAACGCCAGCATCGCCCGCCGGAACGCGGCGTGGAGGTGCCGGCGCCAGGCGTACTCGAGCAGCTGCCCGATGCTGGGAAGGATGACATCGAGGCTGCGGAGGAACAGATCCGCCATCTCGTCGGAGTCGAGTTCGCTGCGTGTAAGCGGCGAGGCTGCGACCTCGGCCTCGGCCACGCGCGCCATCGATAGTCCGATGACCCGCGTCATCTGCAGCGCCACCTCGACGTCGGCCAGCCCCTCCTGGAGGAAGCGCTCGGCGATGGCGAGGGCCTCGACATCCGCGTCGGTGAAGTGACGCTCGTCGTCGGTCACGTCGGTGAAGCCGAGGGCCCGCCAGAAGCGCGCCGTCAGCTCCAACGGCATGCCCGAGCGCTCGGCCACCTCGGTCGCGGTGTAGCGCGGCCCCCCGGCAACGAGGAGCCGGTCGACAGTGAGGAGATAGAGATTGCCCGCGGCCGCGGCCTGGTGGATCTCCTCGGCGCTGACCCCGAGCGACTCGAGGAGCGAGCGCAGGTGGTCCTCCAAGCCCGTCTCCTGGTCGCTCACCGCGGCCCCCCACCCGTGCGCGCCAGCGCGCCTGCCGCGATCTCCGCCTCGCCTCGGAGCTCGCCCGACGACCAGCTGGGATCGAGGCCGGGGGCGGTGAGGCGAACGGCTCCCGCCCCGGGACGACCCTGGAGCTCCCACCGCAACAGGGCCCGGCCGCCCTCCCACCCCAGCTCGAAGGAGAGCAACCCTCGATGCGTGGGCGCCCGGCGCACCGCAAGGGACCGGCCGCTCCATTCCGCTGGCAGCATCGTGCACAACGCCAGGCCGTCGTCGGTCTCTCGCACCAGGAGGCCGCGCACGAAGGAAAGGAACTCGGCGGTCGCCCACCCGTGGTGGCCGTCACCCATGCACCCGTCGCCGAGGAGCGGGTGAATGGCCTCGGGCCAGGTGAACGTTTGACTGGCCGCGCCAACCAGCCATTCCAGGCGGTCGAGGGCCCGCCGGTCACCGGCAGCCAGCTCCACGAACGCCAGCTGGAGCGTCAGGTAGGTGCCGAGACCGGTGTGGCTGATGCCATGGAAGAAGGCGGAGCCGATCAGGAAACGCTCCCTCACGGCGTCCACCGTCGCGGCCATGGCCGGATCGAGCGGCGGGATCAGGCCCAGTGGCTGACACGCCACAAGGGATCCGATGATGCCGGGGTCGACCCGTCGGTGCGGCCCTGCCGGTATCACCGACGTGCCCAGGTGGCGCGAGGTCTGCTCCATCGAGGCCCAGAGTTGAGCACGCATGGAGGCGGCCCACTCGTCGGCGCGGGTCGCGGCCGTCTCGTCGCCTGCGACCCGCAACAAGGGCGCAGCGTCGAGCAGCCCCCGGAGCGACCAGAAGTCGTCCCAGTAGAAGTAGTCGAACGGTCCGAGGTGCTCGGCGGAGACACCCGCCGGCATCAAGCCCCGCAGCGCCGGGTCGGAGCGACGTGACCGCGGCTTGGTATGGCGCTTGTGCTCGATCCATGTCGCAGCACGGGCGATCATGGGAGCCAGACGGACGACGAGCTCGTCGTCGCCGCTGAGCCGCCAGTGCTCTCCCAGCGTCCACAGCGCCGCGCCGTTGGCGTCCCACTCCTGGCGCTGGCTGAAGAAGAACCCATCGTGGCCCTGTCGGTCGGGGTACGAGGCCAGCACCTCGGCCGCCTCGGCGTGGAAGCCGTAGCGATTCAGGGCGGCGAGGAGGTAGGCCGCGTCACGGAACCAGAACCGGTGGTAGGTGAACGGTCCGGGCATCACATCACTGCCTTCGTGCGACAGCAACAGGAAGCGCCGGCAGGCGTCCACGGCGTCGGCCAGCCGCCCGGGCGGCAGCACGAGATCAGTGCCCCGATCGGTGCGGGCCTGCCACTCCCGTGCTGTAGCCGCGCTCGATGGCACAGCCGGGGGCAGCTGGGGCAGCCGCTCGGCTCGACGTCGAGCCAAGCGACGCCGGCGGGTGCGTCGCGCCGCCACGAGGGGGAGGGCCACCCGATGCGTGGCCCCCGGCGCCAGCGGCAGCACGAGGGCGAGCTGCGCCAGACCGACCTCGCAACGAAGCGACATGTCGCGCTGGGCCCCGGCCCCACCGCGCAACACGGTGGTCGCCGAGTCGCCGCCCGCGAACGTCGAGCCCGCCACCGCGCTCGGTGCTCGGGGCAGCAGGACGGCGGGTCGGCCGTCCACCATCACCGTACGATCCTCGAGGGCGATCCTCTCCACGACCGCAAGGCCCTCGGGGTTGTAGGGGCGGACGGCCAGGGCGACGACGAGGTCATCTCGCGTCCGGTTCTCGAGCTCGACGATCAAGAGCTCGGTCCCGCTCCGGGGGTTCGAGACGCTCGTCGTCACCGCGTAGACCCGGTGCGCCGCGTGACCACCCGGCACCTCGAGCGTCGTCTCCACGACTGGGGTGCCGTCGACCAGGCGCTGATCGACCCCGCCGTCCCGCGACGGCAGGTGCCACCCGTCCTGCGACTCGACCCACCAGTCCAGCGACCATCCGTCGTACCAAGGCGTCACGAGACCGCGAGGATCCACGATGCCCTTGCGCGACGAGCGAGGGTTGCCGACCATCGTCCACGCCCGACCGGTCACGTTGGTCAGCAGGGGAAGGTGCCCGCGGGGTACGAAGGCCGGTGATCTCGGATCCAGCTGCCGCTCGAGCCACCACGGCCAGACCCAGTCCATGGCCAGCTGGGCGGCGGCACGCGTGCGGACGGCCCGGAACACGGTCCGGGCGCCCACCGGCAAGAGCTCGCCCGGCACTTCCACCTCGACGGTCTCGCCTAGGCGCTGGAACGTCGACAGGTAGCGGACGATGTCGTCGGTGATGCGCAATCGGCCCATGGCTCGACGCAACATCCAGGTACGGATCCCCATGGGTCAACCTCAGCCGCGGATGCCGTACAGCTCGGTCTTTGCCTCCCTCTGCATCAAGGCGGTGATCGCCTCGGGCACGGTCTTGCCGTCGCGGATGACGGCGGCCACCTGCTCGGCTATGGGCATCTCGACGCCGTGCCGGGTGGCCAACTCGACGACAGGTCCAGAGGTCTTCACTCCTTCGGCCACCATACGCATCTCGGCCACGATCTCCTCGATCTGACGGCCCTGGCCCAGCGCCTCACCGACATAGCGATTGCGGCTCTGGCGGCTGATGCAGGTCGCGACCAGATCACCCATGCCGGCCAGCCCCGAGAACGTCAGGGGGTCGCCACCGATGGCGATGCCGAGCCGGGTGAGCTCGGCGAGACCCCGGGTCACCAGCGCGGCGCGGGTGTTGTCGCCGAAGCCCATACCGTCGGTCATGCCCGCCGCGATGGCGATGACGTTCTTCAACGCTCCGGCGATCTCGCAGCCGATCACGTCGGGATTGGTGTACACACGGAACATCCCGCTCGAGAACAGTTGTTGCAGCTCGGCGGCGATGCCTTCGTCGGTCAGGGCCACGACGCTCGCCGCCGGATGGCCCGCGAGGATCTCACGCGCCAGATTGGGGCCGGTGAGCACACCCACGGGACGGGCAGAGCCGGGCGCCACCTCGACGACGACCTCGGTCATGCGCTTCAGCGAGTCCTGCTCGATTCCCTTGGCGAGGCTGACAACTGGGGTGGTGGCACCGAGGTACGGCGCCAGGTCGGCGATCACGGCCCGGAAGCCGTGCGACGGGACGCCCATCACCACCACGTCCGCACCGGCCACGGCCTCCTCGAGCGACGCCGTGGCACTCAGACGGTCCGGAAGCTGGATGCCGGGCAGGTACGAGCCGTTCACGTGGTCGACGGCGATCTCCTGCGCCAGCTCGGGTCGCCTGGCCCACAGGGTCGCGGGGGCATTGGTGGCGACAAGCGACGCCACCGCTGTCCCCCACGAGCCCGCACCGACGACTGCGACCCTGGTCACCACCCAGCCACCCTAGGCGCAGCAGCGCCTACGGGCTATCTCCCCGCCGGACCTCCCGGGCCGGCCCTAGGCGCAGCAGCGCCTGCGGGCTATCTCTCCGGCCGGCCTCCCGGACCGGCCCTAGGCGCAGCAGCGCCTGCGGGCTATCTCTCCGGCCGGCCCTAGACTGGCCGGGTGGGACGCGAAGGCGTGAGCTCATCGCCGGGGCGTCAGGGCCGGCCGCCCTCGGCCGCCTTTCGTATCGGTCCTGAGGCGGTGCTCGTACCGGTCAAGGCGTTCGCCGACGCCAAGCGGCGCCTGGCACCCGCCCTCCCCCCCGAGGAGCGAGCGAGCCTCGCCCGATCAATGGCCGAGGGCGTCGTGGCTGCCGCCGGCACACTTCCTGTGGCAGTGGTCTGCGACGACAACGACGTCGCCGTGTGGGCCCGCCAACTCGGCGCCCTGGTGATATGGGAGCCGGAACGGGGCCTGAACGGCGCCGTGGAGGCTGGGGTAAGTCGGCTCGGGGCCGCCGGAGCGGTGCGGGTGACCGTTGCCCACGGCGACCTGCCGCTCGCCCTCGATCTCACCTGGGTTGGTCGCTTCCCGGGAGTCACGCTCGTCCCCGACCGCCATCGCGACGGCACCAACGTGGCGTGTGTGCCCACCGCGGTCGGCTTCAGGTTCTCGTACGGGCCAGGCTCGTTCGCGCGCCACGAGCACGAGGCGCGCCGCCTGGGGCTGCCCCTCCGAGTCGTGGAGGAGCCCCTTCTGGCGTGGGACGTCGATCAACCCGCCGATCTGGATTACGGGCGCTGCCGGTCCTGAGAACCCCGTGACATCGCCCGCGGCGGAGGCGTCGCACGCGTCGACCGGGTCGAACCTGGCCACCCCGGCCTGCGCGCTGGCCGTCGGGGCCCATCCCGACGACATCGAGTTCGGCTGCGGCGCCACCCTCGCCAAGTGGGCATCGGCAGGTTGTCGCATCCGACACCTGGTGTGCACCGACGGGGCCAAGGGATCCTGGGATCCGTCCGAGGACCTCACCAGCCTCGTGCGCATCCGCCAGGAGGAGCAGCGGGCCGCGTCGAGAGCGCTCGGCGGCGAAGGAGACGTCATCTTTCTCGGCTGGTCAGACGGCGAGCTCGAGTCCGGCATTCGTCAACGCTGGCAGCTGTGCTCGTGGATCCGCATGGTCCGGCCCGACGTCGTGCTCGGCCATGACCCGTGGAAGCGGTATCGCCTCCATCCGGACCATCGCAACGCCGGGTTCCTCCTCACCGACGCCATCGTGGCGGCGCGCGATCCACACTTCTTCCCCGACCAAGAGGCGCCACCGCACCGTCCATCGGCGCTGCTGCTGTGGGAGGCCGACGAGGCGGACCATCTGGAGGACGTCTCCGGCTTCGTGGAGGCAAAGCTGGACGCCCTGCTCGCCCACCGAAGCCAGTTTCGCTCGACAATGCGCATCGAGCAGTCGACCTCCCACGAGGAGATGGCGCGATTTCGTGATCGGGTGATCCAACGGCTCGCCGATGACGGCCAGCGCGCAGGGTTCGCTGCCGCCGAGGCCTTCAAGCTGATGCGCGACCTCTGATCTCCGATTCCGGCTTCCCGGGCCGGCGTGTCCTGGGGCCGGCCTCCCAGCCGGGCTACCTGGAGGCCCTCTTCGTCGACTTGCGAGCTCGAGACGCGGCGGTCGACTTGGTGCCCTTTCGCGCCGGCGCTCTCGTGGTCTTGCGAGCCCGGCCCTTCACCGCTTTGCGAGCCGGAGCCTTGGTCGCCTTGCGAGCCGGAGCCCTCGTCGTCTTGCGAGTGGTCTTGCGGGTCGCCTTCCGGGCGGTCTTGCGGGCCGGAGCCTTCGTCGCCTTACGAGCCGTCTTGCGGGTCTTCGCCGTCTTGCGGGCCGGAGCCTTGGTCGTCTTGCGAGCGGCCTTCGTGGTCTTCCTGGCCGGGGTACGGCCCGCCGTCCGCGACTTCTTGGCCAGTGACTTCGACGTCTTCGACGCCGACTTGCTGGCCTTCTTGGCCAGGCTGCTGCCCTTGCGCGCCGCGGATGCCCGTGTGCTGCTCACCCGGCGCTTGGCTGACTTTTTGGCCCTGCCCGTCGAACCTGCGACGCGCTTCTCCGCTGCCGAAGCCGCTTTCCTGATCGCTGCCATGGAATCACCTACCGCTTCCTAACGGCTTTCGCCGTCTTGTTGGTCGTCTTCTTCTTCGCCGGAGCCTTCTTGGCCACCGGCCCCTTGTTGGCGGGAGCCCTCTTCGAGGTGGCCTTCCTGCCCGGCGCTGTCTTCTTGGCCTTCTTTATCGGTCGGTTCGTGTTGAGGGCTTCCTTGAACGCCGATCCAGCTGCGAACCGCACACCCTTCGATGCGTTGATTCGTACTGGCGCCCCAGTCTGCGGGTTGCGGCCCATACGGGCGTTGCGCCTCGTCGGGTTGAACGTGCCGAAGCCGATCAGCGCAACCCTGTTACCCGTTCGCACCGCCTCCATAACCGTCGACATCACCGCGTCAACGGCGCGCTCGGCTTGACGCTTCTCGAGAGCAGTAGCTGCGCCGACCGCCTCGATCAGCTGGGACTTGTTCACCGCCACCTCCTCATCCCTTGCTCGTTGTAGTGACGCAGTTTCCCTGTAATGAAAAAGGTTATTGGCCGCGAGGTCAAGTTTTTCCTTGAACGCGAAGTGGTTTTGCTCTCGCGATGGACGTCAGCGCGGTACTTCGCGAGTCTGTCGAATCGTGGAAGCACTGCCGGACGGCACCTACGACGTCATGATCGTGGATGTCGAACGCGATGAACAGCAACACGTTCGGATCGATGTCGTCCTGACGGCGGGATCGCACCGCGGCGAAGTCGTGTCACTGCGCGCATCATCGATGCGACGGGATCCGCTCGGCCTGATGGGACTCCCGGCTCGCCTCGAGGTGAAGAACGGGACGCCCGATCTGAAGATCGATTGACGACAGGCTCGGCACCACAGGGTCCACGCGGCCCCGCGATCAGCGATATGACGCTCTAGACAGCGGATCGGGCGGTTCCGATGGGGCAAAGAACGCCGATGGCATTATCCTGACTGGCGATGACCTGCCCATCCTGCGGGAACACGCTGCCGGAGGGCGCTCGATTCTGCCCCGGATGCGGGCATTCGATTGTGACGATCGGCACGCGGGGCGACGAGCGGCGGGTCGTCACAGTGGCGTTCGCCGACCTCGTCGGCTTCACCACGCTGAGCGAGACGATGGACCCGGAGCAGGTCAAGAACCTGGTGGACAGCTGCTTCGAGCGGCTGGCGGCCGACATCACCGCTTTCGGCGGCAGGGTGGACAAGATCGTGGGTGACGCCATCGTCGCCCTGTTCGGCGCTCCGGTCGCCCACGAGGACGACGCCGAACGGGCGGTGCGGGCGGCTCTCCAGATGCAGGCGAGCGTGGTGGCGCTCTCGGGCGAGCTGGAGTCGGTGCGCCTGCGTATCGGCGTCAACACCGGCGAGGTGCTGGTTGGTGCCCTGCGCGCCGGCGGCGACTACACGGCGATGGGCGACGTGGTCAACGTGGCCAGCCGGCTGCAGACCATGGCCGATCCGGGTCAGGTGCTCGTGGGATCTCCCACGAGGGCCGGCACCGCAGCAGTGGTTCGCTACGAGCCGGCGGGCACGCTGCAGACGCGCGGTCGCGACGGAGCCGTTGAAGCGTGGATCGCCGTCGAGTGTCTTGCTCCTCCGGGGCGGCGGCCGGCCCGGGTCGACGGCCCGCTGATCGGTCGTTGCGAGGAGCTGGGTCTGCTCCAGCACGCCGTCGGTGCCGCTGTCGCCCGTCATCGGGCACAGCTGATCGTGATGCTCGGCGACGCGGGAGTGGGCAAGAGCCGCCTCGCCCGCGAGCTCGCCGACTGGGCCGTCCAGGAGCACGGCGCCACCGTGCTCGAGGGCCGTTGCGTGCCCTATGGGGAAGCCAACGTCTGGTGGCCCATGGCGGAGATGATGCGCCAGGCCTGCGCCATCGAGCCTTCCGATTCGGCCGACCAGACGCTGGCCAAGTGCCGGCTCGCCGTTGCCGCGGCAACAGGCGTCGAGGTCGACGGCAACGAGGCGGAGCGGTTGGCGACCGCCCTGTCGTTCCTCATGGGCAATCAGGGCGCGCTGGCCAACGTCGACCCCGGGCGAACTCGCGAGGAGGTGCGCCTGTCGCTGCTGACCTTTCTCGACGGGCTCGCCCGCCATCGTCCCCTGGTGTTGGCGCTGTCGGAGCTCCACTGGGCGGACGAGCTGGTCTTTGACGCCATCGACGACCTCCTCGATCGCCTCCACCACCTCCCCCTCGTGCTCCTGGCGACTGCCCGTCCGGAGATCCAGCCCCGTTGGGCTCCCCGGCCGGGCCGCCACAGCGAGGTCGTGCTGCACGTCGACCCTCTCGCTCTCGTCGAGGGCCGCCAACTGCTCGCCGCGCTATCGGGCAACGAGCTGGAGCCAGGGATCGGCGACGCGCTCCTCGAGCGCAGTGGGGGCAATCCCTTGTTCCTGGAGGAGCTGTCGGCCTTCCTCGGCGACGCCAGCCGCGGCGAGCAGGGTGTGCTCGCCGAGGCCGGCCCGCCGGGCGCAGAGCTCCCTGCGACCCTCCGCGGCCTGGTGGCAGCCCGCCTCGACGTGCTCAGCCGCGAGGAGCGCGCCGTGGTGGAAGACGCGTCGGTGGTCGGGCTGCGAGGTGGGCTCGAGGCGCTCACCACCTTGGCGACGGCCCGCGGCGGCGCAGAGATCGGCCCCGTCGTCGAGGAGCTGGTGGCCAAGGACGTGATCTCCACGCAGGGCGATACGTGGGCCTTTCGATCCGGGCTGGCCCGCGAGGTCGCCTACGAGATCCTGACCAAGGCCGACCGGGCCCGGCGACACTACGCCCTCGCGTCGTGGCTGACCGAGAGCACTCAGCAGAGTGACCGGCAGCAGGAGATCGTCGAGCAGCTGGCCCACCACTTCAGCGAGGCGTCGGCGTTGAGATCCGAGGTGGGCACGGTCGGCGATGTCCCGTCCGACGTGTGGCGCTCGGCCCTCGAGTACACCACGATGTCGGCGGACCGGTCACGCCAGCGGGGGCTGCATCAAGTGGCGGTGGACCTCCTTTCCCGGGCCGTGGCGATCATCCCGCGGGGCGAAGACGCCACCCGTCGAGAGGTGCTGCTGGAGCGGGCCGATGCCAAGGCCTACCTGCGCGAGCCCAGCGCGGCCCGCGCCGACATCGACAGCGCGCTGGCTTCGGCGTCTGCGGAGGGGGACCAGCGCGCCGTGGCCCGGGCGCTCACCGTGCTGGGCCACGTCGAGCAGGCCGAAGGGTCCTTCGACGCGTCGAGCGCCACCCTCGAACGGGCGACGCGCATCTGGCGCGACGTGGGTGACGACCACGGTGAAGCCGAGGCGCTCAGCCAGCTGGGCACGACCCGCTCGCTCATGGGTGACCCGGACGGGGCAGAGGCGGCCATGACGACCGCCCTCACGACGTTCCGCTCCCTCGGGTCGCGTCGCGAGGAGGCCTGGGCCCTGTGGAACCTGGCCGAGATCGCCTACGCCCTCGGTCGCCTTCCCGAGGCCGAGCAGCGCCTCGGCGAGGCGGCAAGCACGTTCATCGAGGCCGGCGACTGGGGCGGGCTGGGCTGGACGAAGGGGCTGCTCGGCTTCGTGCGCTTCTTCCAGGGTCGCCGAGAAGAAGCAGAGGAGCTGGCGACCCACATTCTCGGCGAGGTGCGCCAGAGCGGCGACCGCTGGGCGCTGGCAATGGTGCAGTTCCTGCTGAGCTCGGTGGCGCTCTGGCAGGGTCGGACGAGCGAGGCGATCGAGCGGAGCCAGGAGGCGGCCCGGCTGTTCCGCGAGCTTGGCAACGGCGACGCCCTGCGCGCCGAGGGCGTCCTGATCCGGGCCCGCGCCGCCGCCGGCGACATCGAGGCGGCGTTCGCCTTGGCCCGCGAGAACCTGATGAACGCTCTGGCGAACGAAGGGTCGAACGGCTGGAGGTCATCCAAGGCCGGCCTGGTGTACGGGCTGGTGCAAGGAGCGGGGCTGGGACTCGCGGGCACGGCCATCCACGTGGGCGACGGCGAACAGGCTCTCTCGGTGCTGAGCGAGCTGTCGCAGCTCTCGAACGGTGCGGTCAGCGAGATCGCCACGACCGAGGTCGATACGGCCCACGGGGCTGCCCTCGCTCAGGTCGGCCGGTTCGAGGAGGCGATCGATCACCTGGAGCAGGCGCGCGCCGGCGCCGCCGCCGCGGGCCCGCGTGCCAATGCCCTGTCCCTGCTCGCCCTTGCCTATGCCGGCGCCCGCCGGCCCGAGGAAGCGATCGACGCGGCCCGGGTGACGGCATCGCTCGAGGAGGCCACGTATCTCGATCGAGCCGTGGCCGATGTCGCCCGGGGCTTCGCCTCGGTACAGCTCGGACGTCCCGATGAGGGAGAGGAGGCGTTCTGCGCCGCTCGATCGATCGTCGACGCCACCGGTGACCGGACCCAGCAGGCAATCGTCCGCCTCGCTCGTGCTCGCGGCCTGGAATCGGCCGATGCACCCGAGGCGGCGGTGGCTCTGGCCGAGGCGCAGGCGGCGCTCGACCACATCGGCATCAGGGCGGAGGGATGGGACATCGCGTTCCGCGCCGCTGCCGGTGGCGGGCCGCTCGTCGAGTCGGCTCGCGCTCAGGAGACCCGGGCTGGGTCCTGAAGGCTGAGCACATGATGGGCGACCTCCTCGAGCTCGTCCGCCCACCGATCGGGCTCGACGGCAGGCACGACGACCAGCTTCGAGAAACCTCGGTCGATGAAGGCCTCGAGCCGCCGGCGCAGCGCCGGGAGTCCAGACAGTACGAGCTCGCCAGGTTCGACATCCGGCCGGCGCGCGGCCAGCGCCTGGGTGAGACGGTCGGGCAACGGGCCGCGGGAGTAGACGACGAGAGCGCCGAAGTGCTCCGGGTCGATCCATCGCCCGGCGCGGTCGGCCGCCTCCTCCACGATCTTGCGGCCCGCGGCGGCCTCGTCAGGGGTGCAGAAGCTCGGCAGCCAGCCGTCGCCCAGCCGACCGGTGCGGCGCAGCTCGCTCGGGACCCGACCGCCCAGCCAGACATCGGGAGGGCGCTGCACGGGCTTGGGACGGACGGTGAGAGCCCTGTAGGCAAAACGGGAGCCGTCGTGATCGACGGCGTCCTCGGTCCACATCCGTCGGATGAGGGGCAGTGCCTCGTCGAACCACGCGGCCCGATCCTCCCGTCGCACACCGAAGGCCTGCTGCTCGTTGGGCTCCGCCACGCCGAGCCCGAACGCGGGAAGCACGCGGCCGCCGGACAGCACATCGAGACTCGCCAGCTCCTTGGCGAGCACGGCCGGGTTGCGCCCCGGCAGCACCAGCACGCTGGTGCCCAACTTGAGGCGTTCGGTCCGACCCGCCGCCACCGCCAGCCCCACGACGGGATCGGGAGCGACGCCGGTGAGCCGTTCCGACAGCCAGAGCGAGTCGAACCGCTGCCGCTCCAAGCCGTCGACCAGGTCGGCGAAGTGCTCACGCCCGCCGCCACCCGCCGCGGTGCCGAGTCCGTACCCGATGCGTACCTTCATGAAGGATGAGCCTAGGGCGTGCCCTTGCAGCCATCGGCCCCGCCCGACCAGGATGACCTGTCGATGAGCCAGGGAGACGCGCCGGTCGGAGTGGCCGGCACCAAGGGGGCGCAGGAGACACTCGCCGCGCTCAACCGGGGTGGACACCTGGCGCGCCCTATCCGGCCGGTGTCGGTCGACAAGGAGGGCCGGGTCGACAAGGCCGAGGCAGCCGGGGTGACGGTGCTGTGGCGTCCGGGGCTCACATCTCGCCAATGGCTGCTGGCCGCCGTCGACCACCTTCCGGATCTGGCGTGGGTCCACTCCGACGCGGTGGGGGTCGACACCCTGCCCGTGGCGGAGCTTGCCGAGCGGGGCATCGTCCTGACCAACGGGGCGGGCAGCTTCTCCCGCCCGATGGCCGAGTGGGTCATGCTGGCCATCCTCTCGGCGGCCAAGCGCTTCCCCCGGTTCGTGCGGCTCTCCGATCGCGGCGTCTGGGACCCCAGCCCCCTCCTGAACGAGCTCGACGGCGGCGTCCTCCTGCTCCTCGGCCTCGGCTCGGTCAACAGTCTGGTGGCGCGGATGGCCGCCGCCTTCGGCATGGAGGTAAGGGCGGTGTCGCGCCAGGCCCGGGCCAACCTTCCCGCCGGCGTGACCCGCATGGTGTCGCCGGACCACTGGCGGGCCGAGCTCTCAGACACCGACTACGTCGCGCTCGGTCTCCCCCTCACCCCGGCCACGGCCAACAGCATCGACGCCGACGCCCTGGACGCCATGAAGCCCACGGCGTGGCTGGTCAACGTGGCCCGTGGGGCGTTGGTCGACGAGGCCGCCCTCGTGCGCGCCCTCGATGCGGGCCAGATCGGTGGCGCCGTGCTCGACACCTTCGTCGAGGAGCCCCTGCCGGAGGGCCATCCCCTATGGGGACGCGAGAACGTCATCGTCGTGCCCCACTTCACCTGGTCCTCACCGCGGTCCATCGCCCGCATCGAGGAGCTCTTCGCCGCCCAGCTCGCCCGCTGGCTCTCGGCCACACCCTTGGCCAACGTCGTCGACGCCGCCGCCGGCTACTGAGCCTTCACCCGTTCGTACGTCGCACTGATCGTGACAAGTTGGGTGACGCGGGCCTCGCTCGGTGAACCTTGCATGTCGAGAAAGGCGCTCAGTGCGCGTCAGTTGATCCGGCGTTCCCGGCCCTCCCAGTAGGGCGAGCGGAGCTTGAACTTCTGCAGCTTGCCTGTGGCCGTGCGCGGCAGGCTGTCGCGAAGCTCGACCGATGTCGGGCACTTGAAGTGCGCCAGCTCGTTGCGGCAGAACTCGATCAGCTCGGCCTCGTCGACCGCGGTACCGGGCCGGGCAACCACGAGGGCCTTCACGGTCTCGCCCCAGCGCTCGTCGGGCACCCCGATCACCGCCGCCTCGGCCACGGCCGGATGCTGGTACAGGTGGCCCTCGACCTCGATCGACGAGACGTTCTCGCCTCCGCTGATGATCACGTCCTTCTTGCGGTCCTCGATCGTGAGGTGAGGACCGTCCATGAAGCCGCCGTCGCCGGTGCGGAACCAGACGTTCTCGTCCTCGGGCCCGCCTTCCGGGCCGGCCGGGCCGAGCACAGCCGCCGACTCCTCCGGTTGGCGCCAGTAGCCGGCGAAGATGTGGTTGGAGCGCGCGAGCACCTCACCCTCCTCGTCGGTGCGGACCTTGACGCCCACGGCCGGGAGCCCGGCCCGGCTGAGCCGCCGGGCCCGCTCAGGAGGATCGAGCTCGTCCCACTCCAGCGGGGCCCTGTTGACGGTGAGCAGCGGCGAGGTCTCGGTCAGGCCGTAGATCTGGATGAACTCCCAACCGAGCTCGTCGCCCACGCGCTCGATGATCCTCGCGGGCGGCGGCGCGCCGGCGACCACGATTCGGACCGTGCCCGCGCCCGGGACCGTGCGGCCCTGCTCCCGACGGGCGGCTGCCGCGTCGAGCACGGCTGCCACCACCGCCGGGGCACCACACATGAGCGTCACGCCCTCGGACTCCACCCGGGCGAGGATCTCCTCACCGTCGACCTTGCGCAGGACGACGTGACGGGCGCCCATCCCCGTGGCGGCGTAGGGCATGCCCCAACCGTTGCAGTGGAACATCGGCAGCGTGTGGAGCAGCACGTCCCGGTCGGTGACAGTCGTGTGCCATCCGAAGACGACGGCGTTCAGCCAGCAGTTGCGGTGCGTGAGCTGCACGCCCTTGGGTCGGGCCGTGGTGCCTGAGGTGTAGTTGATGCTGCAGGTGGCGCGCTCGTCCGGGTCCCATCGGTTCGGGCCGACGGCGTCGTCGCCCAGCTCGGCGAAGAGCTCCCGGTCCCGCACGCCGTCGAGCACGATGCGCTCTTTCACCTTGACCTCGGCCTGCGCCTCGTCCAGCTCGGGGTCGATCAGCATGACCGTGGACCCCGAGTGGTCGACGATGTAGCCGATCTCCTGGGCGTTCAACCTGAAGTTGACCGGCACGAGCACCCGCCCGAAGCCGCTGACGCCGAAGTAGGAGACCAGGAACCGTCCGGAGTTCGGGCTCACGATCGCCACCCGCTCTCCCTGGCCGACACCCATGCGGTCGAGGGCGGCGGCCATTCCCCGGGCCCGCCTGTGCAGCTGGGCGTAGGTCAGCCGGCCGAACGAGCCCGTCTCCCCCGGCTCGTCGACCAGGGCGACCCGGTCGGCGTGAGCGGAGCCCGCCCGCTCGAGGAAGTCGCCGACGGTAAGCGGTACCTCCATGACCCCCCCTCTCGTCGTGGTCAGTAGTGCGCGTCAACTTATCCCAGGTGCCCGTCAGCTGGCGCGGCTGAGCTCGGGTGACTGCTCGGCCGACCGTTCGATCGCCAACTCCGGGCGCAGCTGACGCTGAGCTTCCTCGAGCTGGTGTACCGCCGAGGCCCGCTGGAGACGCTGCGTCGGCGACTCCGGGCGTTCGCCCTGGCCACCCAGGGCGAGGTGCCGGTCCTCCACACCCCACCGCTCCCGATAGCTCTCCACCGCCAGCACCGCCTGGCGCCAGGCGGCCCGCTCGACAGGCGCGGACGGACGCGGACCGAGCTCGGCCACCAGATAGCCGGGGGGAGAGACCTCCGCCGCTCGGGCCAGGGCCCGCTGCCTGCGGCTCGTCGCCTCGACGAGGATCTCGCGGCTCGCCAGGTCGGCCCGCCGCGACGTCAACCCCGCCGACCGGCTCCCGGCGTCGGTCTCCAGCTCGCGGCGGCGGTCGCCCAACAAGGCGTCCCGGTCCTCCCATCGCCGGACCTCCGCCTGGCGAAAGGAGACCTCGATGCGGACATCCTGGGTCTCCTCCATCGCTGCCCGACGACCGATCCAAGGTCTCCTGGCCTCGAGGCGCTCGAGTCGCGCCGCCGCGTCCGATCGGGCCGACCTGGCGGCGATCAGCCGATCGGTGGTCCGTGCCTGCTCCTGGTCGAGCCGGGACAAGCGGGCGGTGGGGTCGGGAGCCGGGGCGCGGGCCAGGCGACGCTCGACATCGTCGAGACGACGACCCAGCTGGCCGAGCGAGCCAGCCAACTCGTGCGGGGAGAGCAGTTCGGGGGGCAGCAGCTCGGGTCCGGTGCGGCGACCGCTCCGACCGACAGTGTCGACGACGTAGCGGTGGTCGTCGCCGGCCGCCGCGCTCACCGCGCGGCCCTCGCCGAGGACCAGGGCCCGATCCGGCCTCACCCTGCGGGCCTCACGGACCGTGGTGGCGTAGGCGTGCCGCAGCTCGACCTTCGTCGCCGCGGCCTCGCTCATCGACAACGTCGGTCCCTTGTCGGTGCGGAGCTCGAGCACCTGGCGCTCGACATCGACGCCGGTCACCGTCGCCCGGTCGCCAGTCACCACGCCTGCCTCTCGGCCCCCGCGACCGATCAGGACACGGTCGCCTACCGCCATCTCGCGGCGGCCGACGTGGATCGACTCGCCCAGCTCGCCGGCGGCGATCAGCTCCGCACGCGCAGCAGCATTGAGCGCATCGATCTCCCACCGGCTGGAGGCGACCATGACGGGCTCGCTTCCTGCTTGCCGGTCGGCCCACCAGTCGTCAACCACCCGTTGGCGAACGGCCGGGGCCGACGAGCCCACGACAACCGGGGCGACGTCGTCGCGATCGACGACCTGAACCCAGCCACTCCCGACGATCCGTTCCGCGGTCGTCGTCGTTCGGGGCGGGTCGAGGGCGATCGACCCGAGGCTGTCACCCAGCCGACGAAAGGCTCCCGCGTCCACGCTTCGCAGCTGGCGGAGCTCGCCGAGCACGATCACCTTCGTGCCGGCTCGGTCGGCGCCGTCCAGCAGCTTCCCGAGGCTGGCCGCGCCCAGTCGGCCTGCGTCGTGGACGACGAGGACGTCAGCGGGTAACGCAGGCCCCGACCGCCCATCCAGCTCGGCCAGCACCTCCTGCTGCGGCGTGGTCTCGATGCCGGTGACCGCCTCGAGGTCTGCCGCCTGCTCAGCGGTCGGCGCGCTGGCTGCGACGCGCAGACCGGAGGACTGCCATCCATCGCGTGCAGCATCGAGGGCGTCGCTGGAGCCGGCCCACCTGGCACCCGTGGCGACGACCACGCCCGCTCCCGAGCACAGCAGCTCTCGCACCGCGGCCGACTGCGTCGACGGCAGCTGCGGCCGCAGCGCCAGGGCCGATTCGAGCGCCGCCGGCTCCACCACACCCACGCCGTCTCGAGTCCGCCGCTGCGCCGAGTCGACGAGCGCGCGCTCGGCAGCCAGCACCTCCGGAGTTGTCCAGCGCGCTTCCTGGACGTGTCGCGATGCCTCGGCCAGCGAGACCGGCCGGACCAGGTCCGACCTCAACACGGCATTGGTGAGTGCTTCGATCCTCGCCACCTCGGCGCCATCCGGAAGCGCCGAGCAGCAGGCCCGCACCACGTCCCGACGGGCGAAGGTCGACGCCGACGCTGTCAGGCCTTCGGGGCCGACGATGCTCCTGATCCAATCCTCGGTCGGGAGGCCGCCATCCGTCGGCTCCGACCGTCGCGTACCTGTCATGGCCGCGGCCAGCTCGCGTCGACCGAGTCCGGACGATTCGGCGCGCGCCCGCCACTCACCGACCAGCGTCTCGAAGCTGATCTCCAGGTCCTTGCCGCTCCGCGTGGCGAGTTGGGCGACCCGGGCCGCTCTCGGCCCCGACAGACCCTCGTCCGCGAGCCGCGCCTGGATCTCCTGGCGTCGCCTCGAGAACGCCAGCACCACCGGGCGCTCGATCCCCTTGATGTCGGCCATGCCAGCGCGCAGCTCGCCCCACTCCAGACCAAGACGCCGGCGCAGCTCGTGGCGAAGGTGGGCCTGGTACAGGAGACCTGCGGTGCGGGCGTGCGCATACAGCCCCCGGGCGTCGAAGGCCGACCACCGACCGTCGCGACCAGCGACCAGGTTCGCCAGCACCACGTGGGTGTGGAGATGGGGATCAGGGGCCCGGCTGGTGCGGTGGAGGAAGGCCGCCCCCACCACGCCGTCGACGGTGACGCTGTGGCGGCCGTCGCCGCTGCCGCGGCGAGCGGTGATCGCCTCCCGTTCGAGGTAGCCGACGGCGGCGGCGACGGCGGACTCGTGGGCGACCCGCACCTGATCGGCGGCCGCGGGGTCCCCGAGGGCGAAGCACAGCGACACCGACTTCGGAGCTGCGAAGGTCAGGTCGAAGCCGGCAACCCGCACCCGGTCCTGGGCCGGGTTGAGCAGCTCGCCTGAAGCGGGGTCGGCGCCGGCCAGCACCGCTTCGAGCTCGGAGGCGGCGACGGATCCCCGCAGGCCGAGGGCCTCGGCGCCCCCGCCCAGCCAGACCCCGTCAGGCTCCTGGCCGGGACGGCGATGGTCCTCCCTGCCGGCGGCGACGCCTTCGAGGTAGTAGCGGGCACCGCCCCGTCTCACCTTGGCGATGCTGAGCATGACAGCCAGCATCATAGCTTTTCACTGCTTTTCATACACTCTCGTGGAGGTGGGCGACGAGAGGGAGGGCCGCGGAGCCAATTTCGAGCAGAACCGGGGTCTCGCCGGGCTGGCCGGGGCCGCCGCCCCCGACCCGCGCCTCAGCGGTAGGTGACGAGGATGCGCTCGGCCGCCCGGCGCCCGGCGCCGACGAGGTCGGGAGGATCGATCACCTCGGCCTCGGGGCCGAGGCGCAGGAGCAGCCGCTCCAGCCACGCCGTGCCGGAGACGGCCAGGGTCACGACCAGGCCGCCATCGGCCCGCTCCTCGACGTCGAGGGTGGGGTACGCCTCGACCACCCAGCGGGCCGACCGGTGGATCGACAGGCGCACGAGCCTGGCCTCGGGGCCGGGAGCGAAGACTCCCTCCGGTACCGTCCCCGGCGCGGCGTCGAATCCCTCGTCGGTCAGGCGGGCGGCCTGCATCCGGTCGATCCGGAAGAGCCGGACGTCGCCTGCCAGGTGGCAGAACCCGTCCAGGTACCAGTGGCCTTCGCTGGAGAACGCCGAGTAGGGATCGACCCGGCGTGTCGTGCGCTCGTCCCGGGAGGCGGCGTAGTAGTCGATCTCGAGCTGTCGACGGTCGGCGATGGCCCGCTGCACGACCTCGAGGTTGGCGGGCTCGTCGAGGTCGATGGCGATTCGGCGCCGATCACCGAGCACCGTCTCGAGCTTGGCCAGGGCGCGAGCGAGGGCGCCGTTGGGATCAGCGCCCGGCACGGCGAGGATGGCACGGGCCGAGGCGGCCACGGTGAAGCCTTCCGCCGCGCTCAGCCGGCGCGGGCGGGCGAGGTGGTCGCCCAGATTGGCCGACACCCACTCGTCGGACACGATGAGCTCGATGAGCTGATCCGGCGTGTAGGGAGGTAGGCCGCAGCAGGCGGCGAGCTCCAGTAGCGCCACCACCTCGCGCTCGGGCATCTCGAAGTGGGCAGCCACCTCGGAGATCGGCGCCCCGCCCCGGTCGGCCAACCAGGGCAGGATGGCGAGCAGCCGCCTGAGCCGGTCGCCGGCGTCGGCCTTCGAGGTCAACGGCCGAGCTCCCCGACGGGCGGGGCGGATGCGGCCGCCGCCTCCAACCACGCCCGCATGCGCTGGCGAAGGGACGCTGGCCCCAGCACGACCGCGTGATCGAGGAGGCCGAGGACCCACGATCTGAAGGCGTCCTCGTTCGCCACATCCAGACGGACGAGGATCGAGCCGTCGCGTCGGCGCTCGAGCACGGCTCCCTCGCCCAGCTCGGCCTCGACCAGCGGGGCCTGCCACTGGTCGATCAGCACCTGGGCCGGTGTGACCTCGCCCTCCCCGAGTCGCCAGGGCTCCTCGGGAAATGCCGTGGCGGCATCGAAATCGGCCGGCGGCTCGAACGCGCCGCCTTCGCCGACCATCAGCCGGCCGTCCATGCGGTCGACACGGAATGTGCGCGAGGCCTGCCGAGCCTGGTCTCTCCCCACCAGGTACCAGAAGCCGGACCGGAACAAGAGTCCGTAGGGCTCGACCCGTCGCTCCTCGCCCCGGTAGCCGAATCGCACCGCGGCGCGGGCCCGCAGGGCTTCGTGCAGCCGCGGCAGCTGTGGCAGCGACGGCAGCGACGCCACCGGGCTGGGGCTGTCGGCGTCGGCGACGCCGAGCTTGACGAGCGCCCCGCGCCCGCTGCCCTCGTCGAGGTGGACGCCGGCCACGGCCAGGTTGAGGGCCACCTGCTCGTCGTGGTCGAGTCCCAGAGGCGGTAGGTAGTAATCCTCGGGCCGGATGCGATAGCCCCACTGCTCCTCGGACTCCACCGGCTCCACGGCGATGGGGATCCCCTCCTCCCGGAGGGTGCGCTTGTCGCGCTCGAACGCCTGGCGGCGGGCCTCGGCGCCATCCGGGTAGCCCGTCACGGCATCCGCGATCTGGTGAATGGTGAGGGGCCGCTCGGTGTCGAGGAGCACCAACACCAGGTTGGTGAGCCGCTCCAGCCGGTCCCGCCTCTCCACGGGCGTGAGCCTAGACAGACTCAGCTCAGGTGGCGGAAGCGCAGCGGCAACGTGTCGGTGACGAACGCCCGCAGCGGCTGGCCACCGTGCTCGCCGACGACCACGATGGCGAAGTTGCCGCTGCGGGGCATGGTCTCGTTGGCGACGTCGCCGGGGGCGTACTTCCCTTGGAAGGCGACTACGCAGACCGAGCGGTTCGACTGGTTCGGTTGATTCGGTTGGTTCGCCTGGGTGGGAGGCGTCGGGGGCCGACGCAGCTGCGACAGCGCCACCCGGCGCACACCGAGCAGGCGGCCCTTGCTGTGGACGGCGTCCGTCGCCGATGGGAGGGCCTGGAAGCAGGTGCTGGAACCCGTGCCGAGGCTGTTGTGGGCCGAGGCGCAGCCACCGAGGGCGACGACACCGAGGGCCAGCCCGACACCGGCCGCGGCGGCCCTCCGGAAGGGGATCCTCACGCTTTCACCAGCTCAGATTGTCCCCCAGCGGGCCCGCCTCGGCCCGTGCGGCGCTGAATTTCCAGCACCACCGCGGTCCCCCACCCAATCGGCAACGACGCCCAGAAGCTGAGGACCCGGTACACGAGGACCGCAGCGACGGTGGTCGCCTCCGCCCCGCCGTAGGCCACGAGGGCGATGGTGATGCTGCCCTCGACCACGCCGAGTCCACCCGGCGTGATGGGAAGATTGGCTGCCAGCTGGCCCGCTCCGTAGGCCAGGAGCACGCCGCGCCAGGGAACCCGCGCGCCCACGACGCCGAAGGAGGCGACCAGGCAGCCGCAGTCGAGCACCCAGTTGGCCATGGCCCACGTGAGAGCCACTCCCCACTGACGGCGGCTGGGGGTCACCGCCGTGAGCCGGGCGACGCCTCGATCCACCACCTCCCGGGGCGACGCCCGGGGCCGGCCCGTGAGCCGCTTGACCAACCGCAGGACGCCGGTCGCCGCGGTCGGGAGGAACCCCCGCCGCCACGCCACCACGACCACCACCACGATCCCGACGATCACGCCGAACGTCGGGGCGACCACGCCGAGACCGGAGCTCTGCGAGGAGCCGGCCACGATCAGGCCCACGGTCGCCAGTGCGGCCAGTGTCACCGCCGCACAGGCGTTGTCCGCCACGATGGCCCACACCGAAAGGGTCTCGTCCGCTCCTCGGCGGCGGAACTGCTGGTAGCTGAACAGGCTGCCCCAGGCCACTCCGCCCGGCAGCGAGTTGGTCAGCGAGTTGTAGGCCAGGGTGATGGCCGTGGAGCTGGGTAGCCCCAGATCGAGGTCGCCGCTCAGGAGAATCTGGCGCTGGAGGGCGCCGTAGGCGACGATCGAGCCGATCTCGAGGACGATCGCCACCACCAGCCACACCCAGTCCATGTGCTCCAGGTAGGACGCAGCGCCCGCCAGCTCGCCCTTGCGCCCGATCACCGCCCAGGCGGCGAGGCCGGCCAGCGCCAGACCCCCGACGACCCGGATGAACGGCCAGGCCCGCTGCCACGCCGACCGATTGCCGCCCACCCGTCGGGGGCCGTCGTCGGATCGACCGGACGCGGTGGGCCCTACCGGGGCGCCCACGATCGCCAGGACTGGAGGGTCAGCGAGATCACTGCGCCACCGGGCGGCCGACCGGCGTACTGGTCGTACTTGCGGGCGAGGAGGTCGACGGCCCGGCCTCGCTCCTCACCGGCCCGAGCGTCCTCGGGCTCGAGCACCATCGCCACCCCATCGGCCCGTACCCACCAGAGACGATCCCAATCCTCTTCGTAGTGGTCGACCAGGACCGAAGCGGCGGGGTTGGCGCGCAGGTTGTCGAGGCGACGCAGGTCCGGGCCTCGTTTCGGCTTGTGGTCGACCGCCGAGTAGAGATGGTCACCGTCGACGGCGAAGCAGATGGGCACGACGTGCGGTCGGCCCCGCTCGTCGGCGGTGGCGAGCCTGGCCACGCGGGCCTCGGCCAGCCGCCGCTGCGCGTCCCGCTCGTTCAAGCGGGAGGTCCCGGATGCGGGCTCACGACCGCTCAGTCGTCGCCGAGCCGGTCGCGGTCAAACCGCCTGGGCCGGACCCAGGACCTGGTCGATGCGGGCGAGCACCCAGTCATACGCACCGCTCATGACCGGCGCCTTGCAGAAATGGCACGCGCCGGCCAGGTCGAGGTCGAGGGGCGCGCCGCAGTTGGGGCAGTGCTGTTGCATGGTGCCGCCGTCGGTCTTGGTCGTGGCGGAGCTCGACCGCTGGAACACCCAGTCCTCGCTCCATTGGTCCACCGACTTGTTGCCCCGCAGCCGCTTGCCCGAGGAGGCGTCGACGTCGTAGTCGGCACAGGCGGCGATGAAGCGGAGGGTGATCGTGTCCTTGGATTGATCGCTGCTGGCGCCGACGATGGTGGCGGCGCCGACCGACAGGTCCTCGAGCACGTTTCGCTTGCCCGCGCGCTCGTAGCCCTCGATCTGGACGCGATGCTGCTGCCAGATCCCGTCCGCCATGACCTGGCGGCTCATCTCGGGCTTCTGGTCGGTCCAGGCCGACTGGACGGTGAAGAATGCCCGCTCGCACGAAGCGATGAAGGCGTCCCGGTCGAAGGCGGGATCGTGGGTCTGGATCGCCGCCAGACCGTCGGACACGTCATCGTGGGCAGCTGGCATCTGCGCCTCCTCGGGAGGGCTCGGAAACGTCGGGCGCCCCAGGTTCTCGTTCGGGAACGGCGGCTGCACGGGCTGTGACCGCCGCCTGGCGGCGGCGAAGCCGACGAGCACGATGATGGCGACGATGATCAGGAAGAAGACCACGCCCCCGCCGGCGCCACCGATGGGGAGGAAGAAGAAGCCGCCGTGCCCGAGGCCTCCTCCCCCGCCGCTGAACCCACTGCCACCGCCGCTGCTGCCGCCTCCACCACCGAAGCTGTGTCCCCCGCCGGCGCGGGCGAGCAGCAAACCGAGAAGTCCAGCCACGGGCGTCAGCCCTCTTGTGGAGTGTCCGGCCCGGCCGCCGGAGGGGGTGCTGCGGCGGTGCCGCACTCGGTGCAGAAACGGGCTCCCGCCGCCAGCTCGGTGCCGCACTGCGAGCAGTGGGTAACCGTGGGGGCGAGACGTGCGCCGCAGGACGAGCAGAACTTGGCGCCAGCCGGATTCTGGACCGAGCACGACGGGCAGGCGATCGTGGCCTGCTCGGTCCCCTGCCCCGGCTGGGCTGACTGGCCGCCGGCACCGACCGCCGGCGGGGCCTGCGCGGGAGGCGGGGCCTGGGCCGGCGGCTGCTGGGTCGCACCGCCCACCGCCTGCTGGCCCACTCCCATGCCCGTGGCCAGGATGGCTCCCCCAGCGGCCGCTCCGCCCTTGGACATGCCCTCTCCGGCGCCGAGCAGGGCCTCGCCCGCTGCGTACTGCTGGAACCCGCCGGCCAGCTTGGAATAGGCGGTGTCCTTGGCCAGTGACTTGAGGGTCGCCTCGTCCTGGTCGGCGAGGTTCACGTCGAAGTTGCCCATACACACGATGGCCAGGCCGTAGGCCTTCAGTATCTCGTTCCCGCCATCGATCACTGTCTGCTCGATGTCGGGCGTGTACGCCGACAGGCTCAGGACCGGCCAGCCATTGCCGAGGATCTGGCGGGTCACCTCGGTGCGCATGACCTTCAGCAGCTGGGCACCGACCCAGTTCGTGATGGCCTCGTTGTTGGTCACGTCCACCGTGCCGGTGAGGTTGGTCACCAGGGGAACAGGGTTGGTGACCTTGAGGGAGTACTCGCCGAAGACCCGCAGCGTCACGATGGTGCCGGTCTGGGGGTCCTTCACGTCGTCGACCCGGCCCCCGAAGGGCTGGCCCGGATACTCGCGCGTGCCGACGAAGAACAGCTCGGCGCGGTAGGCGTTCCCTCCCGTGGCATGGTCGATGAAGGCGCCGAGGAACGGAAGCTCGTCGGCGTCGACCTGGTGCTGACCGGGCGTGATGGTCCCGATGACCTGGCCCTGGTTGAGGAAGAGGGCGGTCTCGTCGGCGTCCACGATGGCCCGGCTCATACGGCGGATGTTGTGGTCGGGCCACTTGTAGACGAGCTGTCCCTTGGCGTTGTCAGGGACGGCTATGAACTCACGGCTGAACAGACCCATTGCAGATTCCTTCCGGCGAGGTCGCTCGGACCCACCCGCCCAGGGTACTGTCCGGCCGGCGCGTTCGGGCGTCTCGGGCTCGGCCCGGTGCTGAACTGGAGGTCAGCCGTAAAGAACCCGGACGGCCAGGGCGGAGTCATAGCATGTAGACGCCTGGCAGAGGATGCGAGCGACGGGGGCCAACGATGACCACCTCCGACATGGCCGGCCCGGGAGGCCGGCGCGATGGCGAGGCCGGCCCGGGAGGCCGGCGCGATGGCGAGGCCGGCCCCGAAGGCCCGCGCGATGGCAAGCCCATGGCGAACCTCCTCGAGCCGATGGTCACCGCCTTCGTGGGCCCGAACCCACCGGTCACCATCCGGTTCTGGGACGGCAGCACGCTCGGTCCCGATCGGGCGCAGGCGACGCTCACGATCCGCTCCCCCAGAGCATTGCGGAGGATCCTCTACGCGCCGCGCGAGCTCGGCGCGGGCAGGGCCTACGTCGCGGGCGAGCTCGACCTCGAGGGCGATGTCTACGCCGCGCTTGCGTTGCGCGACAGCATGGCGAGCCGAGATCGGGAGGGCGAGGCCAAGGTGGGTCTGGGCCGACGGGGCTGGCTCGACCTGCTGCGGGCCGCCCGGAGGTCCGGAGTCTTCGGGCCACCGCCGGCGGCGCCGCCTGAGGAGGCTCGCCTTCGGGGCCGACTCCACTCCAAGGCCCGCGACGCAGCCGCCATCTCCCACCACTACGACGTCTCCAACGATTTCTACCGGCTCGTCCTGGGCGAGACCATGACGTACTCCTGCGCCCACTTCGAGACGCCCGGCGCCAGCCTCGACGACGCTCAGCGCTCGAAGCACGACCTGGTGTGCCAGAAGCTCGGGCTACGCCCCGGCGCGAGGGTCCTCGACGTCGGCTGCGGCTGGGGAACCCTGGCCATGCACGCCGCCCGGCACTACGGCGCTCGGGCGGTGGCCATCACCATCTCCGAGCGGCAGGCTGCCCTTGCCGCTCAGCGGGTGACCGACGCCGGTCTGGCGTCCCAGGTCGAGGTCCGTCAGCAGGACTACCGCGACGTCGACGACGGACCGTACGACGCCATCGCCAGCATCGGCATGTTCGAACACGTCGGACTGTCGCGTCTCGCCGAGTACCTCGGCGACCTCTTCCACCTGCTCCGGCCCGAGGGTCGCCTGCTCAATCACGGCATCTCCCGACCGGGGCCGTCCGGCCTGGATCGCAAGTCGTTCATCAATCGCTACGTGTTTCCCGACGGCGAGCTCCACGAGGTGGGCGCCGTGGTCACTGCCGCACAGGCCCAGCACTTCGAGGTGCGCGACGTCGAGTCGCTGCGGGAGCACTACGCCAAGACTCTGCGCAAGTGGGTGGCCAACCTGGAGTCGGGGTGGGATCGCGCCGTCGATCTGGTCGGGGTCAGCCGGGCCCGGATCTGGCGGCTCTACATGGCGGGCTCGGCGATGAACTTCGAGGCTGCCCGCACGAGCATCCACCAGGTGCTCGCGGTGAAGGACGGTCCCCAGGGCGAGAGTGGCATGCCGCTGACCCGGGCCGAGCTGCTGGGTCTCGCGCCGGCGCGCGCTGGCGCGCCGGCCGGCATGTCGTGAGCTGAGCGCAGACTCCGGGATCAGGACACGGGGAGGGCGCTACCGGCCACCCAGTGGTCCCACGGGGTGTTCCAGTCGACGGTGCCGTTGTCGGTCAGCTCGGGTGGCCTCGGGGAGTTCACGATGTTGACGATGTCGCCCCGCTGGCTGAAGTTGAAGAACCACGTGGCGTCGGTAGGAGCCAGGTTGACGCAACCGTGGGAGACATTGGAGTTCCCCTGGTCACCGACGGACCAGGGCGCCGAGTGCACGAACTCGCCGCCGTCACTGATGTTGACGTCCTGGGCCACGTGCTCGTAGTAGCCGTCGGGAGAGTTGCGGGGGATGCCCACGGACTGCGAGTCCATGATCAGGTCCGCCGTCTTGTACTGCACGAGGTGCACCCCGCCCATGGACGGGTACTTGTCCCGCCCGGCGCTGTCCTTGAAGGTCTGCACGACCTGGCCGTTGTTGGTCACGGTCATCACGTGGGCGTTGATGTCGACGGTGCTGACGTGGGCGTCGCCGACGGTGAAGCCGACCGAGCGGCTGGTCACGCCCCAGATGCCGTTGCCGGCGCTCACACCGCCCAGGTTCGACGCCAGAGTGACGTGCTCACCGGTCGGCCAGTAGGCCTGGGGCCTGTAGTGGACCTCCTTGGAGCTCATCCAGTGCCACGCGCCGAGCACCGGCGTCGACATCTGGACCACCAGAGCCCGCTGCACCGCCGCCTTGTCGGCCACCGGCTGGTTGAACTTGACCACGATGGGCATGCCCACGCCCACGGTCCCGCTGGTCGGCTCGATGTCGTCGGTCAGGGTGGCGACCGGCTGCAGCGTTGTGAACGACGCCTGCTGCTGGACCGCCTTGCCCGAGGAGGTCTTGCCGGTGACCTGGACCGTGTAGCTGGTGAGCGGGGCCAGGCCGCCGGGCACCGACGACCAGCTCCCGCCGCCCGGGTCGAGGGTGCCGGCCACCGGTTGGCCCAGCGGACCGGTCACCTGCACGGCGCTGAGGTGGCCACCGGCGGCGTTGACGGTGATCGGCGCGTTGAGCGGGACCGCCGTCGCCCCGTTTGTCGGGCTGAACGTCAGCTGCAGGCCCGAGCCCCGGGCGTTGTTCACCACGGGCTGCGCCTGGCTGGCGCCACCCTGCGGCTGCCCGTGGGCCGACACCTCCGACTGGAAGTTGTGCGTCCCCAGGTAGACACCGGCAGCGGCGGCCACCACGAGGACGGTGCCCACGAGTACCAGCGGTCCTCGCCGCGGCCACCTGGTCGGCCAGCGAATCATCGTCCGAGGGCCCCGGCGCATCGCGCATATCTGGACAAACAGGACAATTGGTCGACTGGCGGCATCCCGCCCATGAGGCCCCGAACCCCCCTATCGACACACGACGCCACCATACTTATATACACGACTTCGGAACGGGTGCAAACGCCGAGTTGAAGGACCCGATCAGAGCGGGGTCCGGCGTCGGATCAGCCCGAGGCCGGCGTACGCAGCTCCGAGAGGGGCAGCTCGGCGGTCACGTCCCCCGCACAGTGCGGGCAGCCGGCGACGTGCCGCCAGGCCCGGAGCGCCCTGGACCCGGCGGGCTCGACGATCACCATGAAGGAGTCCGAGCGAGAGTCCAGGTCGAGCCGGTAGTAGGGGCGCCACGCCGTCGACGCCTCCTCGATGTCGAGATCCAGTCCCTTGAGCACACGGCGGAACAGCCGGCGCTCGGTGTCGAACAGCCAGGTGCTGTGGCAGGACTCGATCACCAGGACGTCGGGGACCGTCGAACCAGGGTTCGGGCCGAGAGACATGGCGCAACATCATGGCCGGCCCACCGGAGAATGCAAGAGGCTGCACGTTGCGGTTAGGTGACGATTGTCACATAACGGTAGTAATCGGACCTTTCGGGCCGATCGCTCGGGCCGAGTTTGGTCGGGCCGGGTTCGGCGCCACGCCTGGTCATGACGGCGGAATCTGGCCCGGTCCGGTGGCCAGGCAGGCCTCGGTGGCGGCATTGTCGTTCGGAGCGGGGAGGACGGGGGGCTCTCGAAACGCGGGCCGCGAGTGGAGGTCCACGAAGTCGAGCAGGTTGCTGGCGTTGGCGTCCCGGTAGGTCATCGCGGGCAGGTTCCACTTGGTCTCGACCAGCTTCAGGATGGACGTGTGGTCGGCGACGACGTGGGAGACGTGGTTGCGTCGCGCGTAGGGCGAGGCCACCACGCAGGGCACCCGAAACCCGTACCGGTCGAAGCGGCCCTGCTGGTCGGTCGCCGAGATGGCGGGCGGGATCGAGTCGGGCAGCGGCGCCGGGGGCGGAGGCACGTGGTCGTAATAGCCCCCGTGCTCGTCATAGGTCCAGACCAGGAGTGTCCTTCCCCATGCCGGCCCGGACATCACCGCGTTGATCACCTTCGCCGAGAACGCCTCGCCGACGACGATGTCCTGGGGATCCTCCTCCGACGCGTGCTCGAAATCCGTATCGACGATCGAGTACCCCGGCAGCGTGCCGGCGGCCGCATCGGCGTAGAAGCCATCGATAGGGACGATGTTCTGCTTGTCACGGAGGGCGAGCGAGGGCACGAGGAACGCGGTGGGCAGGTTGGTGTAGTAGTTCTTCCACGTGATCCGGTGGGCGTCGAGGCGGTCGAAGATCGTCCCGTTCGGTGGCGGCGGGTCAGACGCAGCAGGCAACGGATTGGAGACCAGGCCCCAGGACGTCCCCGCCAGCAGGTACCGGCGGTTGGGGTACGTCTGGGCCAACACCGAGGCGAAGTACCGGTCTCCGAGGGGGAACGTGCGCGCCAGCCCGTGATAGAAGGGCAGGTCGGCGGCCGTCCAATACCCCATGGAGACCGGTCCGCTCCCGCTGCGGACGAACCCGTCGTTGCGTCCGCCGTCCCACTGGACATGGCTGTCGTTCCAGTTCTGGCTGGGACGGTTCTGCTGCTGGCACGTGGTGGGCATGCGGAACGCCTGCACCACCTTGCCCGCGGCGTCGGCGTTGGCCGCCGTCGGCCGCCCGTCCGGCCCGATGGTGAACCCGTCTCCCCGACCGAGGGTGCCGAGGTAGTTGTCGAAGGAGTGGTTCTCCATCATCAGGACGACGATGTGGTCGATCTGCGGGATCGTGTCCGTGCCCTCGGGCAGCCGCGGGAACGGCCGCGACCCGGGCCCGGCGAGCTGCTTGGCCGCCTGAGGGGAGCTACCGGCCCCGCCACCCCCACCGCTGCACCCGCCGAGGGCCGCCACCGCCCCTGCCGCGGCGGCAGCGCCGAGGAACCGCCGGCGGGACAGGTGGCCGGAGGACGCGCTCGACACTCGACCACCATGGGTCATCGACGGCTCCCCGACAAGAGCGGATGCGAGCCTGGGTTCAAGACCGGTGGCGCTCCCTGCGCACCAGCCAGCGGTAGCGCCTGGCGCCGTCGAAGGCAGCCTCGGCCGCCAGCTGCCCGATCGCGGTGGACAAGGTCGGATACACGTGGATGAAGCCGGCCACCTCGTTGAGCTTGAGCCGCTGGTCGATCGCCAGCGCCAGCTCATGGATCATCTCGCCCGCCGCTGGCGCAAGGATGTGGGCCCCGACGACCCTCGTCTTCTTCCCGGTGACGATGACCACCGACCCGTCACCGGCGCTCTCGGCGCGGGCCCGGTCCGAGTGCTGGAGGTCGAGCCGCCAGACGTCGACGTCGTCTCCGTACCGTGACCGAGCCTGCTCGATCGTCAACCCGGCGTGCGCCAGCTCGGGATCGGTGAAGGTGCACCAGGGCACGAGATCGGTCACGGTGCCCTTCCCCGGAAAGAACATGTCGCGCACGGCGCGGACGCCCTCGTAGCCCGCCGAGTGGGAGAAGAAGAAGCGTCCGGCCACGTCACCGGCGGCGTAGATCGACGAGGTGCTGGTCCGCATCCGGCCATCGACCTCGACGCCACGGGGCCCGACATGGACGCCCGCCACTTCGAGCCCGAGGCCCTCGATGTTCGGCCGACGGCCGGTCGCGACCAGCAGCTCCTCGGAGGTCCAGCTCGAGGCGTTGCCGTTCTCGGTGCCCGAGACGACTTTGCCGTCACCGGTCACGGCGACGGCGTGGGTCTCGACGTTGAGCCGCTGGTCGACACCCTCGTCGACCAGGCGCCGGCTGAGCATCTCCACCAGCTCGGGCTCGTCGCGAGGAAGAATCCGGGGACCCTTCTGGAGCAAAGTGGTGCGCACTCCGAGACGGGCGAACGCCTGGGCCATCTCGACGGCGATCGGCCCTCCGCCGATCATGGTGATGCTGCGGGGCGACCGATCGAGCTCGAAGATGCTCTCGCTGGTGAGGAAGCCGGCCTGCTCGAGGCCCGGGATGGGCGGGATCGAGGGTCTGCTGCCGGTGCACAGCAGGATGAAGCGGGCCTCGAGGTCCCGGTTGCCGTCCGGGCCGGTGACAGTGACGGTGCTCGGCCCCGCCAACCGGCACTCTCCGGAGACGACGTCGACGCCCATGGCCGCGTAGCGGGCGGGATCATCGTCGGAGGAGGCGATCTCGTCCTGCACCGCCCGGATCCGGTTCCAGACCAGGCCCGAATCGATCTCGGGCTCGATCGGTTTCAACCCGTACCTGTCGGCGTGCCGCATGACGTGGGCGGCTCTGGCCGACGCCAGCAGCGCCTTGCTGGGCACACAGCCCGTCCACAGACAGTCCCCTCCGACCCGACCTCGCTCCACCACCGCCACGTGGAGCCCGAGCGTGCTCGCCGCGAACTCCGCCGCCACCATGCCCCCCGAGCCCATCCCCACGATGACGAGGTCGTACCGGTGAGCCACGAGCGGTCCCTCCCAGGGTGGCGACCCTAGTTGCCGGCCCGATCAGCGCCCGTGATCCTGGCGGAACTCCCGGTCCAGCCGGCCCAGCTGCTCGGACAACCGCACCGGCACCGCCTCCGGGCGGTGGAGATCGAGCGCAGCGGCGGGGAGCCAGCCGAGGTCGGCCTCGAAGCGGACCTTCGCCGCCGACAGGGCATCGGGGCCGGCGAGACGGGAGCCGCCCTTCATCACCGGCTGGAGCAGGGCCTCGGCATCGGGTTCGGGCTCCTCCTGCCGCAGCGCCAGCACGTCCCCGTCGCCCGACGACCCGCGGAACACCTGCTTGGGGCCGGGAAGCGTGGCCTTGTCCGCCGACAGCTTGGCCACTGGGCGACCGTCGTAGGAAACGAGCTTGTAGACCGAGTCGAGCGTCGGGGCTTCGGCGGAGGCAACCATGCGGGTGCCGATCCCGACCGCGTCCACGGGAGTGCCCGTCTTGACGAAGTGCTCGATCGCGTACTCGTCCAGCCCCCCGCTGGCAACGATCCGCACGCTGCCGAGCCCGGCCTCGTCGAGACGCCGGCGCGACCACCTGGCAAGGGCTTCGATGTCCCCGCTGTCGAGGCGGATGGACGCCCGATCGGCCAGTGCGAGACGGCGGATCACCCTGATGGCCGCCTCGACCCCGGCCTCGGTGTCGTAGGTGTCGACGAGCAAGGTCGCCTGCTCGGGGCGATCCTCGGCAAACGCGCGCAACGCCGCCTCCTCCGATGGGAAGGCCTGCACGTAGGAATGGGCCATGGTGCCGCCGGGGGTCACGCCATAGCGACGGGCCGCTTCGACGTTGCTGGTCCCGGCGAACCCGACCATGGCGCAGGCGCGCGCCATCGCCAGTGCCGCATCGGTCCCGGGGGCCCGTCGGAACGAGAAATCGAGCATGCCGACGCGGTCCTGCCCGGCAACCCGACAACGGGCTGCGTTGGTGGCCAGCGTCGTCTGCATCGTCACCTGATTGAGAAGGTAGGTCTCGACGAGCTGGGCCTCGGCGATCGGGGCGGTCACCTCGAGCATCGGCTCGTTGGCGACCACGACCCGCCCCTCGGGAACCCCCCACACGTCGCCGGTGAACCGGAGGTGGCGGAACGCCTCGAGGCTCTCGCCCTGAAAGCCGATGGTGGCGAGGTAGGCGAGGTCGGCCTCGGTGAACGCAAATCCCTCCAGAAAGGACAGCACGTCGTCCAGGCCGGCGGCGACCAGGAACCCCCGAGTGGGTGGCAGTTCGCGGACAAACAGGCTGAATACGGCCTCGCCAGCCATGTCCCGGCGGAAGTAGCTGGCCGCCATGTTGAGCTCGTACAGATCGGTGAGCAGCGCACCGGGCATGGAGGTGACCTCGCCTAGACGGCATCCAGACAATAGGCTGGCTCCACAATCGGCGGATCGTCGCTTTGGGGTAGAGGCGAACTGCAACCTCCTCCCGGGAAGGAGCACCAGACCATGAGCGTCCTCCAGCTGTGGATCGCCCCGGTGCGCAACGCCGTCTGGGTCACCGCGCACTTCGGACACCGGTAGCGTTTCGTGCCGACGCCCACACGGCACCTCGACCTCGATCGCGTGCAGGTCCTGGTGCGCGAGCGGTGCTTCCCCGCCTCGACCGCCGCCCTCGTGGGCGCCGAGATCGAGTGGCTGAGCCATTCCCTCCAATCCGACCATGATCTCGGCTGCGGCGAGGTCGAGGCGGCGCTCGACGGCGCGACGGCGTTGCCCGGGGGCAGCTCCCTGACCTTCGAGCCGGGCGGTCAGGTCGAGCTCAGCTCGGCTGCCTTCACTGGCGTGACCGACGCCTGCCGGGCCCTGGGGCGCGACGCCAGTGCGGTGCGCGCCGCCCTGGCCGAGCACGACATCGAGCTGGTCGGCATGGGGCTCGATCCCCTACGACCCCCCCGGCGCGTCGTCGACGGCCCTCGGTACCAGGCCATGGAGGCCTTCTTCGACGCCGACAGCTCGGGCGGGCACGCGGGCCCGACCATGATGTGCAACACGGCGGCGGTCCAGGTGAACCTCGACATCGGCGCCCCCGACGCCATCGGCCGGCGGTGGCGGCTGGCCCACGCGCTGGGGCCGGTGCTGGTTTCCTCCTTCGCCAACTCTCCGCTCGCCGCCGGCCGACCGACGGGGTGGTGCTCGACCCGGATGGCCACGTGGTTGGGCATCGATCCCTCCCGAACCTCCCCGGTGAGCCAGGACGAAGGATGGGCGGACGCTTGGGTCGACTACGCCATGGCCGCCAAGGTGATGCTGATCCGGCGCAGCCCCGACGACTTCGTGCCGGTTCGCAGCGGGCTGTCGTTCGGCGAGTGGATGGCGACCGGACACGAGCTCGGTTACCCCACCATGTCCGATTTCGAGTACCACCTGACCACGCTGTTCCCGCCCGTGCGGCCCAGGGGCTGGCTCGAGCTCCGCTACATCGACGCCCTGCCCGATCCCTGGTGGCAGGTTCCCGTGGTCGTGGCCACGTGCCTGTTGGACGACGACGAGGCCTCGGCGGCGGCCGCCGAGGCGGTCGCCCGATGTGGGGCGTCGTGGCTGGACGCGGCGCGGTGCGGGCCGAGCCACCCCGAGCTGGCCCGGGCGGCCGAGACGTGCTTCGATGCCGCCCTGGGCGCCTGCAGCCGCCTCGGGGTCGACGAGCTCACGGTCGAGGTGGTCGCCCGCTACCGGGACCTCTATGTGGCGAGACACCGATGTCCCGCCGACGACCGTCTCGATGAGTGGGCCGCCAGCGACGGACCGGTCGAACCCCCCTTGGCGGCGTCGTGGACCTGAACGCCATGATGGCCGGGCGCCTCGAGGCGGCGCGGCGTCGCACCCTCGACCTCCTGGCTCCGGTTCCCGACGACGGCCTGATGCGCCAGCATTCGCCGCTCATGTCCCCGCTCGTCTGGGACCTGGCCCACGTCGGCAACTACGAGGAGCAGTGGCTCCTACGGGCCTTGGGCGGGCCCGCCGTCGGCCCGCAGTGGGACTCGGTGTACGACGCCTTCCGCCACCCGCGGCGGGACCGCCCGTCGCTGCCGATGATGGGGCCCGCCGAGGCCCGCGAGTACGCGGCCGTGGTGCGGGGCCGGGTGCTCGACCTGCTGGAGCGTCTCCCGCTCGACGACGGCCCGACGAGGACGCTTCGCCGGCCTGCTCCGGGCCCATCACCGAGCCAGAGCGCGCCGCCTCCCGCCGGCGAGCTCACGCCGGGCGCCTTCGTGCACGGGATGGTCGTCCAGCACGAGCACCAGCACATCGAGACCATGCTGGCCACGCTCGAGCTGGCCGAGGAGTCCGACTGGCTCCCCACGGCAGAGGAGCCCCCGGCGGGCGGCATCGTCTCCGGAGAGGTCCTGGTCGACGGCGGACCCTTCGTCATGGGAACCGACACCGAGCCGTGGGCCTACGACAACGAACGCCCCGCCCACGTGGTCGACCTGGCGCCTTTCTGGATCGACGCGGCGCCGGTGACCAACGCCCAGTACCTGGCCTTCGTGGAATCAGGGGCCTATCAGGAGCCCCGCTGGTGGTCGCCGGCGGGGTGGGCCTGGCGCGAGGAGTCGGGGCTCGCCCACCCGGGCGGATGGTGCGCCGAGGGCGCGGCTTCCAGGTCCGAGATCCGCTTCGGCCGCCGTCACGACCTGGCCCTCGATCAGCCGGTCGAGCACGTGTGCTGGCACGAGGCCGACGCCTTCGCCCGGTGGGCGGGCAAGCGCCTGCCCACCGAGCCCGAGTGGGAAAAGGCCGCCTCATGGGGCCGCGACGGGCACAAGCGCGCCTACCCGTGGGGTGACGACGATCCCACGCCCGCCCTCGCCAACCTGGGGCAGGCCCATCTCGGTCCGGCTCCGGTCGGCGCCTACCCGGCCGGCGTGAGCCCGTGGGGCTGTCACCAGATGATCGGTGACGTGTGGGAGTGGACGGCGTCCGATTTCCTGGCGTACCCCGGGTTCGCCTCGTTCCCGTACCGGGAGTACTCGGAGGTCTTCTACGGGAGTGAGTACAAGGTGCTGCGGGGCGGCTCGTGGGCGACAGACCCCACCGCCATCCGGACCACGTTCCGCAATTGGGACTACCCGATCCGACGCCAGATCTTCGCCGGCTTTCGCTGCGCAAGGGATGCGTGAGAAGGGCCCGTGTGCCGACTGGTCGGCTATCTCGGCCCACCCGTGACGCTCGAAGAGCTCTTGCTGGAACCGGAGAACTCGCTGCTCCACCAGTCCTGGGCCCCGGAACGACAGACGCACGGCACGGTCAACGCCGACGGGTTCGGGGCCGGCTGGTACGACCTGTCGAGCAGGCCAGAGCCGGCGCGGTACCGGCGGGCGGGACCGATGTGGGCCGACCGCTCCTTCGCCAGCCTGGCCGGACTGGTTCGCAGCGGCACTGTCCTGGCCGCGGTGCGCAGCGCCACCCCGCCAGCGCCGGCCGAGGAGAGCGGTACGCCGCCGTTCACCTCGGGAGGGTGGCTGTTCGCCCACAACGGCGCCGTGGACGGCTTTCGCGACAGCCCGGGCGCCACCCTTCGCCGGGCGCTGTCGGACAACCGGCTGGCAGGTATCGAGGGGGCCGCCGACTCCGAGGTGCTCTTCGCCCTCACCCTCGAACGACTCGACGCCGGCGCCGCCCCCGAGGAAGCGCTCGCGTCGGTCGTGGTGCAGGTCACCTCCGTCACCACCGGCCGGCTGACGATGCTGCTCACCGACGGGCGACGGTTGGCCGCCGTGGTGTGCGGCGAGGCGCTGTACCGAATCGGGCGCGACGACGATGGGACCGACGACGACGGGACCGACGGGCTCGTCGTGGCGTCCGAGCCCTCCGACGCCCGGTCCGGTTGGCGACACCTCCCCGAGGGCACGCTGCTGTCGGCCTGGGACGGAGGTGCACGAGTCCGTGAATCGACCTTCTGAGCCGCGCACCGGTGACCACCGAGCCACGCACGAGGAGCCGTATCCCGTGACCAGTCCCCCGAGCATCCGCATCGACGTCCACCTCGACGCCGCGCAGCTCCGGGCCGCGCTGCGGACCGAGGCCCGGGCGGGGCTGACGGCGAGCCCCAAGGAGCTGTCACCCAAATGGTTCTACGACGAGCGGGGCTCGGAGCTGTTCGAGGCGATCACCCGGCTCCCGGAGTACTACCCGACTCGCAGGGAGCAGGAGATCCTCGACACGAACGCCGGGACCATCGCCGATCTGGCGGGCGCCGACACGGTCGTCGAGCTGGGCTCCGGCACCTCGGCGAAGACGAGGACTCTGCTGGACGCCTTCGCCGCCCGTGGCCGACTGGACCGCTTCGTGGCCTTCGACGTGAGTGAGCCGACCCTGCGTGCGGCGGCGGCTTCGATCGCCGGCGAGTACCCCGGCGTCGCCGTCCACGCCGTGGTTGGCGACTTCGACCACCATCTCGGCGACCTGCCCAGAGAAGGTCGACGCCTCGTCGCCTTCCTGGGGGGAACCATCGGCAACCTGGGGCCCGACCGACGGGCGTCGTTCCTGAAGGAGCTCTCGGCGTCGCTGGGCCCGGGGGATACCTTCCTGCTGGGCACCGACCTGGTGAAGGACGTCGCCCGGCTCGAGGCCGCGTACAACGACAGCGCCGGGGTAACGGCCACCTTCAACCGCAACGTCCTGGCCGTGCTCAACCGGGACTTGGGAGCGGACTTCCACCTCGAGCGGTTCGAGCACGTCGCACGGTTCGACCGCGCCCGGGAGTGGATCGAGATGGCGCTGCGCTCCACGTCCGATCAGGTCGTCACTCTGGCCGACCTCGATCTCCAGGTCTCGTTCTTCACCGGCGAGGAGATGCGCACCGAGATCAGCGCCAAGTTCCATCGCTCGGCGCTGGAAACTCAGATGGACGACGCTGGGCTGGAGCTTGTGCACTGGTGGACCGACGCCGCCGGCGACTTCGCCCTGTCGCTCTGGGCTCCGGCAGGAACCGGCCTCGGCGAGGCGGCTTCGTCCTAGCCTCTGGTGGTATGGACGACGTTGCTGCCGGAGCCGGCCCGGGAGGCCGACCCGAGGACCCGGAGACACCCGCCATCCCGGCGGCGACGGTGATCCTGCTGCGGGACCAGGCGTCGGGCCTCGAGACCCTCATGGTCCGGCGCAGTGCCGGGCTGCAGTTCGGCGGCATGTGGGTGTTCCCAGGCGGGCGGATCGATCCCGACGACCACCCGGTGAGCGGGCCTGACGACGTCATGGCCGCGGCCCGGCGGGCCGCGGCCAGAGAGGCGGCCGAGGAAGCCGGGCTGGTGATCGACGAGGGCGGGCTGGTCCCCTTCTCCCACTGGACGCCGCCTGCGGCGACGCCCAGGCGCTTCTCGACGTGGTTCTTCGTCGCAGCTGCCCCCTCGGGCTCGGTCACCGTGGACGGAGGAGAGATCCACGACCACGCCTGGGTACTTCCGGCCGACGCCCTGCGGCGCCGCGACCGGGGAGAGTTCGAGCTGGCCCCGCCCACGTGGGTGTCCCTCCATCGGCTGGCCGGGTACGCCGACGTGGCCGCCGCCGTCGCGGATTCGGAGGTCCGGCGACCAGAGGTCTTCGCCACGAGGGTGGCCAAGGTGGAGGGCGGGGCGGTCGCCCTCTACACCGGTGACGCCGGCTACGAGGACAGCGTGGCCGACCGGCCGGGCCCCCGGCACCGACTCTGGATGCTCGGGTCGGGCTGGCGCTACGAGCGGTCGGCGTGAACGACTACGGTCCTGCTGTTCGTCACTGACAGCTCAACCAGAGGAGGAGTGAGATGGAGAGTCCCCTCGAGTTGGTGCGCAGATTCTGTTCGGCCTGGTCCGACGGCGTGGGCGCCGAGGATCTGGCCGCCTTCTTCACCAAGGACGCCGTCTACCACAACATCCCGTTGGCACCGGTCACTGGCAGGGACGACATCGCCACCACCATCGCGTCGTTCACCACCGGGGTCGAGGGCGTCGAGTTCCGCGTGCTCAACATCGTCGGCGATGGCCCGGTCGTGCTCACCGAACGGGTGGACGTGTTCAAGCTCCCCGACAAGTCGATCGAGCTGCCGGTCATGGGGACCTTCGAGGTGCGAGACGGCGAGATCGCCGCATGGCGCGACTACTTCGACATGAACCAGTTCACGAGCCAGATGGGGTAGTGCTCGGACAATGCAGATGGCCGAGCCGCCAAGCGGCTCGGCCATCTGCGTGCTCCGACGCACGGTAGTTGGCGTCAGGCGCCCTGAAGCGCCACTGCGAGGTCCATGTACGCCCACTTGTGGACATACAAGTTGGTGAAGGGCAGAGCCCAGCCGTACCCCGGGAAGCCAACGGGTATCCACGAGTACTTGTCCGTAAATCCCCAGGTCACGAACGTGGTGCAGGTAGGATGAGCAAGGCACGTCGCCAGAGTGTCGTGATAGATCTTTGCCTGGGCGAGTTGGACACTGGCGCTGGGCGACAGAGCTCCGGAAGGCATGGACACCCGGACATCCATCTCGGTCACCGCCACCTTCAGACCCTCTGAGGCCAGACGGGCCATGTTCGTGGCGATATCGGATTGCCGAGGTGGGTTGAGGTCGAAGTGCGACTCGAGACCAACGCCGTCGATCGGCGCACCATTGGCCTTGTAGTAGGCAGCGACCCAGTTGATGGCGTCCGACTTCGGTCCGAGACCCTCCCCGCCGTAGTCGTTGAGGTAAAGCTGGGCCCTCGGATCAGCCTGACGTGCGAACTGAAACGCCATCGGGATGTAGTCCGGGCCGATGACTCGCTCCCAGACGTTCGGCACCAGCTGACCGGGACCCGCCACCGCCTCGTTCACCACGTCCCATTGCGTCACGGTGCCGGGGAACTTGTCCTTGAAATGAGTGACGACGTTGGAGATGTGGTCGTGCATGATCTGGATGAGCTGGTCACGGGTCCAGGTGCCCTCCTCCAACCAGGCCGGGTTGTTGTCGCCCCACACCAGGTTGTGACCTCGGACGTGCATGTTGTGGGCGGCCGCGAAGGCGACGATGGGGTCGGCCACGCTGAAGTCGTACTGGTCCTTGGCCGGCTCGGTGGGCGCAAACTTCATGGCGTTCTCGGCGGTCACTCCGTTGTAATTGGCCGCGAGGGTCGAGGCATAGAGCGGATCGACCGAGGCCGGGAGATTCCAATAGTCGGCCGCGGATCCGAAGAAGATCCCCCGCTGGTTCGCGTACGGCAGCAACGTTGGAGGGTTGCTGACGACCGAGGAGGCGGAGGCGGCAGTGGTGCCCGCCACGCCACCAAATGTGATCAGCATCACAACCAACAGGATCATCATCCCGCTGGCGCGGACCCGTCGCCACCAGGGCTTTCTGCCATGGTGGTGGCTTGCTGGGGTCTTGACCTGCCCGTGCTCGTTCGCCATGGGGTCCTCCCCGCCAGCACCTTCGCCGTGGCGGCGCCGGTGTCTATCGAGACCATGACAACCGAGGCTTCAGAGAGGCTGACCGCCTCCTGAAGATCAGCTAAATATCGACCGCTTCGACTCAAAAGGTCGGTTCGCGGTAAACTCGCCATTGACGGGACGATCGAGGGCGGAGATCAAATCCACAGGTGATGTCTCGGGTCCGAGTGCTCGCTGTCGAGGACGACACCAGCGTCCAGTACCTCCTCCGCCATGCGGCCGAGGCGGAGGGCCTGGACCTGACGGTCGAGCCCGACGGTCCCAAAGGTCTTGCCACCGCACAATCCTTCAAGCCGGATCTGGCGATCCTCGACGTGATGTTGCCGGGCCCCTTCGATGGCTTCGACGTGGCCAGGCGGCTCCACGACCGCTGCGATGTCGGGGTCTTGTTCCTTACCGGGGCGACCACGCTGGAGGATCGCCTGGCCGGGTTCCGGGCCGGGGGCGATGACTACCTGACCAAGCCGTTCTATGTCGAGGAGCTCCAGGCTCGCATCACGGCCATACTCCGCCGCCGCGGGCTGTCGGCGGCGGCAATTTGGAGGGTCGGGGACCTGAGCGTCGACAACGGAGCGCGCGAGGTGTTCCGGGGCGAAGACCTGATCGAGCTGACCCGGACGGAGTTCGAGCTGATCAGCGTTCTGGTACGCAGGCCCGGCCGCGTCGTCCATCGAGCAGCGTTGGCCACCGAGGTCTGGGGCTACGAGCAGAGCGGCAACGTTATGGAAGCCCACATGAGCTCGTTGCGCCGCAAGCTTGAGGCGTACGGAGACCGGTGCATCCACACCGTGCGGGGCGTTGGGTATGTAGTTCGCAACCCCCGACCGGGGGCCGATCGCTAGGAGTTGCGGGCCAGACCGGCAAGCACGGGCATGCCCGACGCCGCCGGCTCGAACACGTTCTGGTCAGCGAGGTACCCGAATGCCGAGGTCGTCCCCGCCGCTCCACCCTGGGCCCAGACGTACGGCGTCCAACCGATGCCCTTCGACTCCGCCCAGTTGATCACGTTCTGGTTGTAGGTCCCGCTGGCCGGATCGGGCCAGCCGAACTCGGTCAACATCACCGGTAGGCGCCCAGCCAGGGTGGTCCACTGGTTCAGCACAGGCGTCGGGTCATATGGGTTCGGCGTGGTGCAGCTGGGAGGAGGCGCCTGTGGGCACGTGTAGTAGTGGGCGGCGTACACGATGTTTGAGCCCGACAGGAGAGATGTGGCCGGAGGCGGCGTGTTGGCCCAGTTGTCGCCGCTCACGAAGATCAAGTTGTGAGCTCCCCTTCCCCGCACGGCGTTATAGAGCTGCTGCATGCCGGCGGCCTGCCAGGTCACCCCGTCGGAGTCGGTGAGCTGGCCGCCATTGCGCCACACGGCCCACGTGATGTCGTGGGGCTCGTTGTACAGGTCGAAGGCAACGAGAGGATTGTTCTTGTACCGGCTGGCAACCGACTTCCAGAAGTCGACCGAGCCCGGCGAGTCGGCCATGCGCTGTTGATTGGAGACGTGGTTGTCACAGGAGGTCCGGCCGTTGTTATGCAGATCGAGCATCGCCACCATGCCCCGGGAGGTGATGGACTGCACGGCCTGGTCGACCGCCGCGGCGTAGCCCGGAGCGTAGAGGCAATCCTTGGAGTTCCAGAAGTTCTCGCTGAGAAGCACGCGCACGACGTTGGCACCCCACTGCTTCATGTGGGCGACGCTGTTGTCATCGAGTGGCGTCCCCGCCCAGATCGAGGAGTTCCAGTCCAGCCAGTCACTGTTCACGCCCCGCGGTGTCACGATCTGGTTGTTGGCGTCCTCGATCTTGTTCCCCGTCGTGTGCAACGGCCCGATGAGGTTCGTCGAGCCCGAGGCGTGCGTCGTGATCGAAGCGGTGTCCAGGTAGTGCGTCTCGCCTTGATCGGTGCCATAGGCGAGGACGCCGAGCTCCACGTAGGCAGTACCCGGAGGGGCGACACCGACCACGGGGTTGGTCTTGGACCAAGCTGCGGTCGTGTCCGGAGCGGCTTGCCCCCACACGACGTTGGTGACCGAGCCGCTAGAGGAGATGAAGCCGAGGATGGCGCCGACCGATCGGCCCCTCGTTGCCGCCTCGGACCAGGCCGAGCCGGTATAGACCTGTCCGGCCACCGCCGGCGTCCAGCTCCCAGGACCATTGCCCGACAGCGCGCCTTGGTTGGCTGGACCTGGTGCAGTCGTGGTTACGGCCAGCGCACCCGGTCCAGACTGAGTTGGACTCCCGACCTGCGTCACAGTGGCGTTCGAGCCAACCCATCCGCCCGTCGACTGGTCGAAGCTCGCATGGTCGCCGACAAGAAGATTGCCGGACTCCGTAGCTGCGCCCGCCGAGTTGGCCCCGCTCGTCGCAAGAGCTAGGAGCGAAGCCACGAGCAGACCAACGACCGCGACAACGGTGCCACGCGTGTGCAAGCTGTACGGCCGTCGACCTGGATTGCCCCGATCACGGGACCGTCCGGATGTGGATGCAGTCACAGGCCGGGCGTCACGTCGAAGGAGAATTTCACAAATACGTGCGAGAACGCGAGACACCGTTACCTCCCCCGTTCCCAGGACAGCGACGATAACGCGCGGGGCTGAAGAAGCTATGACATCGCAGCTGAACGTTCCGCCAGTCCAGCCGCCGCCGCGCTGGGCGGATAATCGCCTATGCGTAAGGGTATACCGTCCATGGTTCGGCGTGAACCCCAAACGGGCAATTCCCGCGACCCGTCAGCCCTCGCTGAAGACGATGATGCTGCGCGCCACCTCGCCCGCCTCCATGGCCCGGAAGGCGTCGTTCACGTCGTCGAGGGCGATGCGGCGGCTGATCAGGCGGTCCAGCTGGAGGCGTCCAGCCCGATCGAGCTCCAGCAGTCGGGGGAAGTCCCGATCCGGGTCGGCCGACCCGTACACGCACCCGAGAATGGATTTTGCGTCGACGAACAGCTCCATGGCCGTGAAGGACACGTCCTCGTCCGGGCGCCCCGCACCAACGAGAACCGTCGTGCCACCCCGCCGCGTCATCCCGAACGCCTGCTTGATCGTCGGTGGCGAGCCCACCACCTCGAAGGCGAAGTCGACGCCTCGGCCTCCGGTCAGCTCCTGCACGGCGTCAACCGCATCGTTCTTGGACGCGTCCACGACCTCGGTCGCACCCATGCTCCTTGCGAGCGAGAGCTTCTCGTACACCCGGTCCACCGCCACAACCGAGGTGGCTCCCGCCACCACGGCTCCCTGCACCGCCGAGAGCCCGACGCCACCGCATCCCACCACGGCGACCGTCGACCCCGGAGGCACCCGGGCGGTGTTGATGACGGCACCGACGCCAGTGGTCACCGCGCAGCCCACCAGCGCGGCGACCTCGAGCGACAACGAGGAGTCGATCGGCACGACCGACCGCTCCAACACGAGCGTCCGCTCGGCGAACGTCGCCGTGCCCATGCCGGCGAGCAGCGGTCTTCCCTCCCACGTCGCGTACGGCGCCGACAAGGCTTCGGTGAGGCCGCGCTCACAGAGGACGGGCTGGCCGCCGAGGCACCGAGCACAGGCCCGACAAGGTGGGATCCACGAGAGCACGACGTGATCACCGGGCTGCACACGGGTCACCGCCGACCCGACGGCTTCCACCACTCCGGACCCTTCGTGGCCGAGCACTGCTGGCAGCGGATAAGGGATCCCGCCGTTCTGCATCGAGAGGTCCGAGTGGCACACGCCGCTCGCCGCCACCCGCACCTGGACCTGGTGGGGTCCAGGCGACGCCAGGTCGATATCGGCGATCTGGAGCGGGGCTCCGACCTCGGGGAGCACCGCCGCCTTCACGCCGCCACCTCTACGAGATCGCCCGTCGGCAACGTCCACTGTGCCATCACTGCGCCGGATCGTAGGTGGGCGGTCCCCCGGCCACCAGCCGGGCCGGCGGCGGGGTTGGGGCCCGCCGCAGCAGGACGGCCGGTGAAGCCGCAGCAGATAGCCTAATTGGGATGAGCACCAGCTCGACAGCGGCCGACCGAAGGCTCCCATGAGCTCCGCTGAGGATCCCAAGCTGGACGCCGAGGTACCCGAGGCGGACGCCCTCGATCAGCGACGCGAGGTCAGCGACGACGAGTTCGACGAGGCACCGCACCTCGGCAACGAGGTCCCCGAGGCCGACGCCCTCGAGCAGGCCAGGACGGTACCCCTCGACGAGGACGACGAGCACGAGGCCGGCTGACGCGCGCCGGCCTGTCGGGTTCGGGGCGAGGTTCGGCCGCTGGCGGGTAGCCTGGTTGTAGCCACTTCGGCGCTGGTCATGCGCAAGGAGCCGCGACCAGTTCCCGAATGGAGTGAGGGCGACGGCATTTCAGGATCGATTCGATGCCGGCACGACTCTGGCGACACACCTCGCCGCCTACGCCGGTCGCAACGACGTGGTCGTGCTCGCCCTACCGCGGGGTGGGGTCCCGGTCGGCTTCGAGGTGGCGAAGGCGCTGCAGGCTCCGCTCGACGTGTTCCTGGTCCGCAAGCTGGGCGTTCCGGGCCGCGAGGAGCTGGCCATGGGCGCCATCGCCAGCGGCGGCGTCCAGGTCGTGAACGACGACGTGGTGGAGGCGCTCGACGTCCCACCCGAGCGCCTCGCGGCGGTGGCCGCTGCCGAGGAGCAGGAGCTGGAACGCCGCCTGCGGGCGTACCGGTCGGACATGCCACCGCCCGACGTGAAGGGCAAGATCGCCATCCTCGTCGACGACGGGCTGGCCACGGGATCGAGCATGCGGGCAGCGGTGCAGGCCCTCCGCCGTCTTGATCCGGCCCGTGTCGTGGTGGCCGTACCGACCGCCGCCGCCGAGACCTGCGAGCGGTTGGCGGTCGAGGCCGACGAGGTGGTCTGTGCATCGACGCCACGTCCCTTCCACGCCGTGGGTCTCTCGTACCGCGACTTCGCGCAGACCACCGACGCCGAGGTCAGCGACCTGCTTCGGCGCGCCGCCTCAGGGGCCGCAGGACCGGGGCCGCCCGCCACCAGGTCCTGACCCTCTGTCAGCGATGCACCGGGGTGGCGCCTACACTTCGGCTCAGGGAAGCTGACTCGAACGTCAGATCCGGCCCCCACCAGCGACAGAGACCCATAGACCCCAAGACCGAAGGTCCGATGCGAGGAATCCTCAGCTTCAGCAGTTACGTGCCGTATCGACGCCTGGCTCGCTCCGCCATCGCCGAGCTGCTCGGCGGAGCCCCCGCCAAGGGCACCAGGTCGGTGGCCTCCTACGACGAGGACACCACGACCATGGGGGTGGAGGCGGCTCGCCTGGCCCTCGACGGGACCTCCCCCGGACAGCAGCCGGACGAGCTGTGGTTCGCCACCGCAACGCCGGCCTACCTGGACAAGACGAACGCCACCGCCATCCACGCCGCCCTGCGGTTGGACTCCGATCGGCCCGCGATCGACATGGGCGGCGCCGTTCGCTCGGGCGTTGGTGCACTGCGGGCCGCCCTGGACAGCAGCCGCTCGGTCCTCGTGGTGTCCTCGGACATGCGGACGGGACTCCCCTCCGGCGCGGACGAGTCCTCGGGCGGCGACGGCGCCGCAGCCTTCCTGGTCGGAAGCGAGTCGGATGGACCGGTGCTGGCCACTCACCTGGGCGGGGCCTCTGCCACCGAGGAGTTCACCGATCGCTGGCGGGCACCTGGCGATGTTCGCTCGAAGGTGTGGGAGGAGCGCTTCGGCGAGACCGCCTACCTTCCGCTCGGCGAGCAGGCCTGGAACAACGCCCTCAAGGCGTCGTCGATCACGGCCGAGCAGGTCGACCGGCTCGTCGTAACCGGCACCCACGGCCGGGCGGTGCGCCAGCTCGCCAACCGCCTGGGCACGCCCAAGGAGACGCTCGTCGACGACCTGTCAGCGACCGTGGGCAACACCGGCACCGCCCACCCTGGCCTGCTGCTCGCCTCGGCCCTCGAGGGGGCCCGACCGGGTCAGGTCATCGCCCTCGTCGTGCTCGCCGACGGCGCCGATGTGCTGCTGTTCCGCGCCGGCGACGCCCTGTCGTCGTTCACGCCGGCGCGGCCGGTAGCCGCCCAGGTCGAAGCGGGCGGGAGCGTCCCTTACGGCAAGTTCCTGAGCTGGCGGGGGCTGCTGCCCGTGGAGCCGCCCCGCCGGCCTGAGCCCGAGCGGGTCTCGTCATCGGCCGCCGCCCGCAGCGAGGAGTGGAAGTTCGCCTTCGTGGGCTCGCGCGACCGCTCGAGCGGCGCGATCCATCTACCACCCGCCCGGATCTCTATGAAGGGCGACGCGGTCGACGACATGGACCCGATTCCGATGGCAGACATACCTGCCACGGTTGTCACCTTCACAGTCGACCGGCTCGTCTATTCGCAGAGTCCGCCAGTGGTGTTCGCGGTCGTCGACTTCGACGGTGGCGGACGATTCGCGTGCGAGCTCACCGACGTCGACGCTGAGGAACTGTCCATCGGGGACCGGGTCGAGATGACGTTCCGCCGGCTCAACACCGCCGATGGAATCCACAACTATTTTTGGAAGGCCCGACCCATTCGGATCCCAAGGAGCTGATCAGTGGCATCACACGGCATCAAGGACCAGGTGGCCATCGTCGGGATGGGGTGCACGCCCTTCCGCGAGCACTGGGGCAAGAGCACCGATGACATGCTGGTGGACGCGGCGCAGGAGACCTTCGCCTCTGCGGGAGTCGAGAAGGCCGCCGTGGACGCCTACTGGCTCGGGACCGCCATGTCAGGGATGAGCGGGATCGCCCTGGCTCGCCCGCTCAAGCTCCACGACAAGCCCGTCACCCACGTGGAGAATTTCTGCGCGACCGGCTCCGAGGCCCTCCGTGGCGCGGCGTACGCGGTGGCTTCTGGCGCGTACGACGTGGCGATGGCCATTGGGGTCGAGAAGGTGAAGGACGGCGGGTACCAGGGCCTGAGCGGAGCGGGCAAGGCTCCGACGGACGGCACCGGCCGGTCGCTCACCGCGGCCGCGATGTTCAGCCTCGTCGCCCCTGCATACGCCAAGAAGTACGGCGTCGACGAGACCGAGCTCAAGGACGTGCTCGCTCGCATCGCCTGGAAGAACCACTTCAACGGGGCCCGCAACCCGCGGGCCCAGTTCCGCCGGGAGGTCGCCCAGGACGTGATCTGCAACATGCCCCGGGTGGCGGGGCCTCTCGGGGTGTACGACTGTGCTGGAGTGGCCGACGGCGCCGCGGCCGCGATCGTGGTGCGGGCCGAGGACGCCCACCGGTACACGGACCGGCCGATCTACGTGAAGGCGCTGTCGCTCGTGGCCGGCACCGGCTCGGGTGTCATCGACCCGGAGTACGACTTCACCTACTTCCCCGAGGTCGAGCGGTGCGCCGCCGACGCCTACCGGCAGGCGGGCGTCACCGATCCGCGCCGCCAGCTCGCCATGGCCGAGGTCCACGACTGCTTCACGCCGACCGAGCTCGTCCTCATGGAGGACCTGGGCTTCGCCGAGCGGGGGACGGCGTGGAAGGAGGAGCTGGCCGGCAGCTTCGACCTGGATGGCGACCTACCCGTCAACCCCGATGGCGGGCTGAAGAGCTTCGGCCACCCGGTCGGAGCGTCGGGGCTGCGCATGATGTTCGAGTGCTGGCTCCAGCTCCGGGGCGAGGCCCCGGACGAGCGTCGCGTCGCCTCGGCCGCCGATCGCGGCCTGGCGCTCACCCACAACCTCGGCGGCTACCCGGGCGAGATGGTCTCGTTCGTGGGCGTCGTGGGCTCGCAGCCCGGCTGATCGGCACCAGCTCCACGACGGGTTCCTGGGGGCGGTGGGGACCCTCCCGTGCCTGACGCCGTCGTGATCGGGGCCGGCCCCAACGGTCTGGTGGCCGGCAACGTCCTGGCCGACGCCGGCTGGTCGGTCGTGGTCCTCGAAGCCCAGCCCGAGCCCGGCGGCGCGGTGCGAACCGAGGAGCTGACACGCCCGGGCTTCCGCCACGATCTGTTCAGCGCCTTCTACCCCCTGGCGGTGGCGTCACCAGTGCTGCGGTCGATGAATCTCGACCACCACGGCCTGCATTGGTGCCGGGCGCCGATCGCGCTGGCCCACCCGACGCCCGACGGGCGCTGTGCGTACGTGGCTGGCGGCGTGGACGAGACCGCCGCCTCCATCGACTCGTACCAGCCCGGAGACGGGGAGAGTTGGCGACGGCTGTACGCGCAGTGGGAGGTGGTTCACGAGCCGCTCCTGGGCGCCCTCCTCTCGACATTCCCACCCCTGCGCCACGGCCTTCGTCTGGCGACGACGCTAGGTCCGGCCGGGCTGGTGCGCTTCGCCCGCTTCGCCACGCTCCCGGTGCGCCGGCTGGCCGAGGAGGAGTTCGCCGGAGCTGGGGGTGGTCTGTTGCTGGCCGGCAACGCTCTTCACGGCGACTTCAGTCCGGAGGCGACACTCGGCGGGTTCTTCGGCTGGTTGCTGGCTTGCCTCGCCCAGCAGGTGGGTTTCCCGGTCCCCGAGGGTGGTGCGTCCGAGCTGGCCCGCTCGCTGGTGCAACGACTGGACGCCCGTGGTGGGACGGTCGAATGCGATACCCGGGTCAGCGGCATCGTCGTGCGCAAGGGCCGAGCGCGGGGCGTCACGCTCGCTGGCGGCGGTGATATCGTCGCCACCCGGGCGGTCCTGGCCGACGTCGACGCCCCGACCCTCTACCTCGACCTGTTGGAGCCCGAGCACGTCCCGTCGCGGGTGCTCGACGACATCGGGCGCTTTCACTGGGACCCATCGACGATCAAGGTCGACTGGGCCCTCGACGGGCCCGTCCCGTGGGAGGCGGAGCCGGCCAGGCGCGCCGGCACCGTCCACGTGTCCGACAGCATGGACCAGCTCACGCAATGGTCGGCCGACCTGGCCAAGGGGCTCGTACCGGCCGAGCCGTTTCTCATCTTCGGCCAGCAGAGCCTGGCCGACCCCACTCGCTGCCCGCCGGGAACGGCCACGGCCTGGTCGTACACCCGGGTGCCTCGCCGGACTCGCGGTGACGCCGGCGGCGACCTCACCGGCGCCTGGACGCCGGCGGACCTGGGGGCGTTCGCCGACCGCATGGAGGCGCGGGTGGAAGCGCTGGCTCCGGGCTTCCGGGGCCTGGTCCGGGGGCGACACGTCACCGGTCCGGCCCAGATGGAGGCGGCCGACAGCAGCCTTCGCGGCGGCGCCATCAACGGGGGCACCGCGCAACTGCACCAGCAGCTCGTGTTCCGACCCACGCCCGGTATGGCGCGGCCCGAGACGCCGGTCACCGGCCTCTTCCTGGCTTCCTCCTCGGCCCACCCGGGCGGCGGAGTACACGGGGCCCCCGGCGCCAACGCAGCGCACGCCGCCCTTGCCGCCGAAGGATGGCGCGAGCTGCCGGCGCGGGCAGCGCGGCAAGCGCGGCACTTGCTCGATCGGCGGGGGGTTGGATAGGAGCTACGGTTCGGCGCGGTGGACCTGGCTGCTGCCACCGCACGCGATCACGACGAGCTCTTCGCCGCCTTCGCCCGCATCGTGGACGCCCGAGAGGGATTCCCGCAGGCACCTCCGCTCGATCGGGCAGGGTTCCACGACTACTGGTTGGCTCGCTCCGCCGCCGTGGTGGTGGCGCGAGAACGCGGTGAGCTGGTGGGCGCCTACTACGTGAAGGCGAACTTCGTGGGACGGGCCGCCCACATCGCCAACGCCGGGTACTTCGTCATCGCCGAGCACCGGGGAACCGGGATCGGCCGGGCGCTCGTCGAGCACTCCATGAGCGAGGCCCGTCGCCTCGGCTTCGACGCGGTGCTGTTCAATCTCGTGTTCGAGTCCAACCCGGCGCGCCGCCTCTACGAATCCATGGGGTTCACGGTCGTCGGCCGCGTACCGGCAGCGGTCGACGGTGAGGACGCACTCGTCTACTGGCGCCAGCTGTAGCGGCGGAGCGCGACCGTCAGCGCTGACGGAGCACGTAGTGGAGGATGCCGCCGTGGCGGAAGTAGTCCGCCTCCTTGGGCGTGTCGATACGCACCCGGGCCCGGAGCTCGGTTTCGCCCGCCCGCACCGTCAGCTCCTGGGGGATCGGGTCGTCGGGGCCGAGCCCGGCCAGGCCCACGACATCGATGACCTCCTGACCGGTCAGCCCGAGGCTGGCCGCCGACTGGCCATCGGGCAGCTGAAGGGGCAGCACCCCCATACCGATGAGGTTCGAGCGGTGGATGCGCTCGAAGCTGGCTGCCAGCACCGCCCGCACCCCGAGCAGGGCCGTTCCCTTGGCCGCCCAGTCCCGGGAGGAGCCCGATCCGTAGTCCTTGCCGGCGAGGACGACGAGAGGGACACCCTCGTCCGCGTACCGCATGGCGGCCTCGTAGATCGTCATCTGCTCCCCGTCGGGAAGGTGGGTCGTCACCCCGCCTTCGGTGCCCGGGGCCAGCTGGTTGCGAAGCCGGATGTTGGCGAACGTGCCCCTGATCATGACCTCGTGGTTGCCGCGACGGGCCCCGTAGGAGTTGAAGTCGGCGGGTTCGACCCCGTGCTCGACGAGCCACCGCCCGGCCGGGCTGTCCCTGCGGATGACCCCGGCAGGGGAGATGTGATCGGTCGTGACGCTGTCGCCCAGGAGAGCCAGCACCCGCGCACTCGTGATGTCGGTCAGCGGGGCCACGTCGCGCGGCATGGATTCGAAGAAGGGCGGCTTGTGCACGTAGGTCGATGACTCGTCCCAGTCGTAGCTCCGCCCCGCGGCCACGGGCAGGGACACCCATCGCTCGTCACCGTCGAACACGGCGTCGTAAGTGGCGCGGAACATGTCCGAGCGCACGGTGGCCCGGATCACGTCTTCGACCTCCTGCACCGACGGCCAGATATCTCGCAGGTAGACGGGGCGTCCGTTCTCGTCCCGACCCACGGGCTCCGACCCGAAGTCGATGTCCATGGTCCCCGCCAGCGCGTAAGCGACCACGAGCGGCGGCGAAGCGAGGTAGTTCATGCGACACTGCGGGTGGATGCGTCCCTCGAAATTGCGATTGCCGGAGAGCACCGAGGCCACGACCAGGTCAGAATCGTCGACGGCGGCGGCGATCTCGGGGGCGAGAGGCCCGGAGTTGCCGATGCAGGTCGTGCAGCCGAAGCCCACCAGGTTGAAGCCCAGCTTCTCCAGGTACGGCGTCAGACCCGCCCGCTCGTAGTAGTCCATCACCACCTTCGAGCCCGGGGCGAGCGACGTCTTGACCCACGGCTTGGAGCCGATCCCGCGCTCGACCGCCTTTCGAGCCACGAGGGCGGCGGCAACCATCACCGACGGGTTGGAAGTGTTCGTGCAGCTGGTGATGGCGGCGATGACGGCGTGCCCGTGGTCGAGCGTGATCTCCCGCCCGTCGGCGAGACGGACCGGCACCTGGATCTCGGGACGCGCGGGCACGGGCTCCTGGCCGCCGCCACCCAGCGGGGCGTACGGGGCGCTGCTCTCGTCGGAGCTCGCGTCGCCGGCACTCGCCTCGGACGGATCGCTGGCCGGGAACGAGAATGCTGACGCGGCGTCGACCCCGGATTCGGCGACGTGGTTGGGGACGCCGTTCGGCCCCGGATTGGCGCTGGCCTCCTCACCCAGCATCTCGGAGAGCGCCGCTCGGAACGAGCCCTTCGCCGAGGAGAGGGCGACCCGATCCTGGGGGCGGGTCGGACCGGCGATGCTCGGCTCCACCGTGGAGAGATCGAGCTCGACCGTCTCGGAGTAGACGGGATCATCGTCGGGATCGTGGAACAGCCCCTGTTCCTTGGCATACGACTCGACGAGGGCGAGCAGCTCAGGCGGGCGCCCGGTGAGCTCCAGGTACCGCAGCGTCTCGTCGTCGATGGGGAAGATCGAGCACGTCGATCCGTACTCGGGAGACATGTTCCCGATCGTGGCCCGGTTCTCGAGCGGTACGGCGCCGACGCCAGGGCCGTGGAACTCCACGAACTTCCCCACCACTCCCCGTTGACGAAGTATCTCGGTGACGGTGAGCACCAGGTCAGTGGCGGTCACCGCCTCGGGCAGCGAGCCGAAGAGCCTGAACCCGACCACCTGGGGCATGAGCATGGACACGGGTTGTCCCAGCATGGCGGCCTCGGCTTCGATGCCCCCGACGCCCCAGCCCAGCACGCCGAGCCCGTTGACCATTGGCGTGTGGGAGTCGGTCCCGAGGAGGGTGTCCGGATAGGCCTGCCCCGCCTCGTTGCTGAAGACGACCCGAGCGAGGTACTCGAGGTTGACCTGGTGACAAATGCCGGTGTCCGGGGGGACGATGCGCATGTTGTCGAAGGCCATCTGGCCCCACCGCAGGAACTGGTAGCGCTCGCGATTGCGCTCGAACTCCAGGTCGGCGTTGCGACGAAAGGCCTCTGGGACCCCATACACGTCGGCCACGACCGAGTGGTCGATGACGAGCTCGGCCGGGACGAGCGGGTTGATGCGGTCCGGATCTCCACCGGTGTCGGCCAGGGCGTCCCGCATGGCGGCCAGGTCGACGATCGCCGGGACCCCCGTGAAGTCCTGCATGAGGATGCGGGCCGGGGCGAAGGCGATCTCCCTGGTCGGCGTGGCGGTCGCATCCCATCGGGCCAGCGCTTCGACGTCCTCGGCCCGGACGTTCACGCCGTCCTCGTGACGGAGGACGTTCTCGAGCAGGATCTTGATCGAGTACGGGAGGCGGGCCACGTCGAAGCCCGCTTGCAGAGCATCGAGCCGAAAGACCTCGAAGGTCCGCTCACCCACCTCGAGCGAGGACCGGGCGCCAAAGCTGTTGCCTGCCATCTGTTCCTCCTGCCGTCCTCGGTGCGGCCTGTCGGGGCCCTGGAGGCAACCTACCCCCGGCCCCGGTGCACCGCCGCAGGCGGGACCGGGCGCACCGGCGCCGTTTGACACCGGGGCCGTGTGACTCGTTAGCCTCTCCAATATCGATCGGTGACGGCTGGGGGTCTTGGGGTCCGCCACCACAACGAGCTCGAAGTGGGGTACGAGCGCGTGAGATGGCCAATCCGCTCTCTCATCGGCACCATGGCGGCGATCGCCCTCGTACTCTCGGCCCTCCTGGCCGGGCTTCACTCCGGCGGACGAGGAGCCAGCCCCGCCCCGTCTCGACTGGTGGCCCAGGCCAGCTCGGCAACCTCCTCGCTGACTCCTGGCATCGCCTCCGAGCAGGCGGCGGTGGACGCGGTCAACCAGCGCCTGTCGGCCGCGACCGACCAGGCCGAGGCCCAGCAACTCCAATTGGCGGCGGCCTGGCTGAGGGCGGCCAACGCCCGGCCTTCAGCCCCCAGACCGGCCACCGAACCAGCCCCCGCACGGCCCGTCGCCGCCCCCCCGACGGACGCGGGACCGGGTCAGCGGGCCCTGGCCGCCGCCGAAGCCGAGCTGGGCAAGCCCTACCGCTACGCCGGTGCCGGGCCCAACAGCTTCGACTGCTCAGGGCTGACCATGTGGGCATGGAGGACCGCAAGCGTGTCCCTACCTCACTCCGCCACTGATCAGTACCAGTCGACACCGCACGTGGCGCTGTCCAGCCTCCAACCCGGCGACCTGCTGTACTTCGGGTCGAGCACCAGCGACATCGCTCACGTGACCATGTACGTGAGCCCTGGTCGCATGATCGAGGCGGAGGACACGGGCACCGTCGTGAGCATCAACCCCATCCGCTCTGGCCTGGTGGGCGCCAGCCGGCCCTAGGGGCGGCGCGCCGTCAGGCCATTCGCCTGGCCGGCCTCCCGGGCCGGCCTTAGCCACCCGCCCCGGCGGCCCTGGTCAGCTGCACCTGAGGCTGCACGGGGGGGCTCGACGCCCATTTGCCGGACGAGGGCGTCCACCGCAGGCCGGCGAAGGTCACCCCCGTGATGCGATAGGCGTAGGCGTTGGCGACGAGCCAGCTCGCCACGGTCCAGCCCCGTGCCGGCGTCAAGGCGGCGCCCAGGGCGGGGGACCCGAGCTCAGTCGTCATGGCGTCGGTGAGGGTGCCGGTCCCGCTGGTCCGGCTCGGAGTGGAGAACTGACAGGTCAGGCCGCCGGGAACCTCGCCGGTCAGCACCTGGGCCAGGTCCCGGGCCTCGGGCTCCCAGAAGGCGTAGGCCTCGGGTGCGGCGCTGCGCTGCACCCGCTGGGCGGCCTCGGTGACGGGCAGCGAAGCCCATCCAGGGACCTGCACCAGGGCCCGGTAGAAGGCCGACGCTGCGTAGCTGGGGACGATGAGCTGCGAGGCCGATCCCCAACCCTGGGACGGGCGCTGCTGGAAGAGCCCGACGGAGTCCAGATCGCCGTTGGGGATGTTGTGCAGTCGCGATTCCTGGAGGGCGGCGGCCAGGGCGACCGTCACACCGTGGTCCTCGACGCCGTCGCGCTTGCCGACGGCGGCGATCGTGGCCGCACTCGCCGCCTGGGCGAGCTCGAGCGGGTAGCTGCGAGACGCCACCGTGGCCGTGCACCCCGGGGCGGCGCTCGGACGGCCAAAGCGGGTGACCACGATCGTCGCGCCACCGGCGATGATGGCGAGGACCAGGGCGGTGAGGGCCAGTCGCCGGCCCCAACGGGGCCGGCGAGCATTCAGCTCGGTACCGGAGGGCGGTGTGTCTTCCAGGGTGGGCAAAGTCCGTCCTGGGGCTCGGCCGCTGTCGACGCGGCTTGGGTGAGGGACTCCTGGAGGCTCCCAACCCCAGATCGCCCCGCTCAATAGTGCCGTGGCTCGGCGCCCTCTGCGAGTCACCCGAGGCCCGAGTGACAGGCGGAGATGCGACGACGAGGCTACCGATCGCGGCCAGAAGCGACAAAGGAAACACGGGTCACACCGGGAATGTGGCGGTGTCCAACCGCGTCGAGTTCTCGACCCTGGCGATGCCGCTGTTTGTATCCCGTCATCGATCCACATCGCGGCAATCGAGGTTGGACAAACGGCTACAAGATCGGCCAACGAACGACGACGCGCCATCGCGCCTGACCCCGCTGACGTGGACCGCGTCCGCGTGAATACGCGCGCGACACAGCACCATCCACCTCGACACACATAACTCCCGCTACCATTTATGTGCTCCGTCATATAGTCCAACACGAGATGGGGGTGATGACGGTGGTAGTAGCAAGGAGACGGGTGGCAAGAGCTGCACCCAAGAAGTCAGCGAGCAAGAAAGCGGTAAGGCGGCGACCTGCCGCGAGGAAGACCACAGCCAAGAAGGCCGTCAAGCGCAGCCCCGCTGCGCGCAAGACGATCAAGCGCACCACTGCCCGCAAGGCAGTTCGGCGGCCCGCAGCCAAGAAGACGGCCAAGCGGCCCGCAGCCAAGAAGACGGCCCGGCGTCCGGTGGCGAAGAAGGCTGCCCGGCGTCCGGCGGCGAAGAAGGCCGTTCGGCGCACGACAGCCAAGAAGGCCGTGCGGCGCCCGGCAGCCAAGAAGACAACCCGACGTCCCGTCGCCAAGCGGGCCCGGAAGACCACAAGCGCCAGAAAGCGCTGAGCAGGCAGTACCCGCAGTCTGCGGTCCGCTAGTGGGCCCGGGCTCATCGGGTCGGTGTGTGATCGGCCGCTCCACGGTGTGGTCACGTCGTCCTCGGTGTGATGCCAGGGACGGCGTTCCATGCCCTCCGGAGCTTGGTGATCCTGGAGGCGCCGAACACCGGCTTCGTCGAGTCTTCGCTCGGTCGAGCTCAGCTCGTCCGAGGCACGTGTCGTAGCTCGTCGAGCCAGGCGATGACGGCGCGTTCGTAAGCGATGCCGAAGCGGATCACCGCGTCCTTGTACGGGTCGTCATCGTCGAGGTACCCATCGAGGGACGTGTAGAGGTCCAAGCGGCCGGCGTGCTCCTGACGGGCCTCCTCGACGAAGGCGGCGAGCCTCGACGGCTCGAGGTGACGACCGAACCACAAGGAGACGAGCAGGGGAAACCGGATCTGCTCGGCTGCGGGCGGGCGCCGGATCCATTCGCGGAACTCCCTGCGCCCCGCCTCCGTGATGGAAAACGGGACGCGATCCCGTACACCAGGGCGACCGGCTTCGATCAGGCCTCGTTCTTCGAGCACTCGCAGCTCCCGGTACACGTGGCTGGAGGTGACGTTCCAGAAGCGCGAGAGCCCGCCCTCGACCCGTCGGATCAGGTCCCACCCGGTCAGCGGTCCCTCGTGGAGAAAGCCCAACAGCGAGCCCTGGGTCGCGTTCAGCTCAGCCACGCTTTGACATTCCCTTCTGGACGGTTAGAGTGTTCAGACATTCCCTTGGGGAATGATCGCACCGGCGCACGGAGGAGGGACACATGACCGAGGACGCTGCGGCGCTGCTGGCCGAGCGCGGGTACGCGATGATCCCTGACGCAATTAGCGCCGAGCAGGTCAGGTGGGCCCGGGCCGACCTCGAGACGATCCTGGCCAGCACGCCATCGGGTCGGGACGACTTCGAGGGCCGGCGCACGCGGCGCGTGTACGCGCTGTTCGCCAAGACCCGCTCGCTCGACGCCCTGGCCCTGCATCCCGAGGTGCTGGCCACCCTCGACCGGGTGCTCGGGGCCTGTCAGCTGAGCGCCCCGGCCGGCATCTCGATCGGCCCCGGCGAGCAGGCCCAGCCCCTCCATCCCGATGACGCCATCTACCCGCTGCCCCGACCGCACGACGAGGTTGTCATGAACGTGATGTGGCCGTTGCAGGAGTTCACCGAGGCGAACGGGGCCACCCGTATCGTGCCCGGGAGCAACCGCTGGACGACCGAGCGACCCGACCCGGACACCCCGACGGTCACCGTCGAGATGCCGCCAGGCGCGGCGCTGCTCTACAGCGGGAGCGTGTGGCACGGCGGGGGTGCCAACCGGACCGAGCACGACCGCCTGGGTGTGGTGCTGCACTACGCGGCGTCTTGGCTGCGGCCGGTCGAGAACCATGTCCTCGCCGTCCCCCCGAGCCTGGCGTCGACCCTCCCCGAGCGCCTCCAGGAGCTTCTCGGCTACAACATCCACCCGCCGTTCATCGGCTACGTCGACGGCCGCCATCCTCGCAAGCTGCTCGAGGAACGCGAGCCGAACGAGCACGACCGCACGGCGTCGGCTACGGCGAGCTCCTGAGGCCTCGGCCGGCCCGGGAGGCCGGCCGAGGAGAGGAGCCGGCCCGGGAGGCCGGCCGAGGAGAGGAGCCGGCCGGGGAGGCCGGCCCAGAAGAGGAGCCGAGGCCGAACAGGTGCTGGCCCACCTTGCGCATCTGGATCTCCTCGGAGCCCTCGGTGATGCGGTAGCGCCGGTGGTGGCGGTAGATGTGCTCGAAGGGCATGTGCCGGCTGTAGCCCACGCCACCACAGGTCTGCATCGCCCGGTCGGCGGCGTCGCACGCCAGGCGATTGGCGCGGTAGTTGCACATGGCGACCTCGTGGGTGACCTCCATGTGGTGGTGTCGGTCGAGCGCCCAGGCGGTGGACCGCACCAGCTGGCGCAGCATCGCCGCTTCGGTGTGCAGCTCCACCAGCGGGAACTGGATGGCCTGGTTCCGCGACAACGGCCGGCCCCACGTCTCGCGCCCGTTGGCATAGGCCACCGCCTCGTTGATGCAGAACTGCGCAGCGCCCAGCGAGGAGGCCGCCTGGCGGATGCGGTTCTCGTGGACGAAATGCTGGGCCAGCTCGAGACCGTGGTCGACGGCACCGAACACGGCTGACCTCGGCACCCGCACGTCGGCGAGGGTCACCTCGGCATGATCGGTGGGCATGTTGAAGGTCCACCAGAAGAAGTCGACCGAGAAACCCGGCGAGTCAGTGGGCACGAGGAAGGCGCTGATCCCGAACGGTGACGCCGACTCTCCCGACGTCCGGGCGAAGATGATGTCGTGGGTGGCGTGATGCAGCCCCGAGTTGAAGCGCTTGCGCCCGTTGATGACCCACTCGTCACCGTCGAGCACCGCCGTCGTGTCGAGATAGGTCGCGTCGGACCCATGGTCGGGCTCGGTGAGCCCGAAAGCGAGGCGGCGCGTCCCGCCGAAGAACCCGGGCATCCACTCGGCGCGCTGGGCCTCCGTGCCGAAGTCGCGCATCATGAGCACGGTCGGGAAGTTGCCGACGATCGAGCTCTCGTTCTGGAGGTCGTTGTGCAATCCGAGGCCCCGCGAGGCGAGGTGCTCCCGGATGATCGCCATCTCCAGATTGGTGGCCTCATGCCCGCCGTACTCCTTTGGCAGTGCCCACCGCAGCCAACCGGCGGCGTCGGCCCGGCGTCGCATCTCGGCCAGCAGCTCCTCCCATTCCTGGCGAGGGACGCCGCCAGCTTCGAAATCGGTGCGGGCGTACTCACGTCGATGATCGAAGAAGCGAACGTTGTCGTCCTGGCGCTCGAGCGGCACGATCTCCCGCTCGATGAAGTCGTCGAGGGCGCCCAGCGTCGCTTGAATCTCCTGCGGGATCTCGAAGTCCACGGCTGACACCGTAGGACGGCGGCCGGCCGGAAGGCGACCCGCCTGTGCAACCAGATGGATCGGCCCGCACGGTTCGCTTCGAGACATGAAGGGGCCGCGACCCGCGTCCGGGAGGATCGCGGTGGCTCCCCCTCGAAACCATGGACGATGAGGCGACGGGTGGCCATGCTCACCGCGTGCGCCCTCGTCGTCGGGCTGCTGGGCGCCGCGCCCGCCCAGGCCGGGCAGCCAGGAGCCTCGCGCGCATCGAGCGGGATGCCCGATGACGTACCCGCCGCCGCCCTCCGGCCGGCGCCGACGCTGCCCGTCCCCGCTGCATGGCCGGGACCAGAGCGCTTCCCCCGAACGGCCGGCACGGGTCGCCTGGCCGGGGGCGGCTACTACTGGACCGACTGGATCTACGACGACCACGGGGCCCGAGGCCTGCCGGGGGTGCCGGGCGCTCCCGGCGCCGATCCGGCCGAGCAGGGCGTCCCCTCCTTCGGCGACTACAGCTATCCGCCCGGCCCGGCGGACAACAACGGCGCCGACATCTTCCGGGCGGGCATCTTCCTCGAGCCGGCCGCCACGGTGTGGCGGGTGGACTGGAACACGCTCGCCGATCCGAGCGTGCCCATCGCCGAGTGGGCGTTCGCCACCGGTGGATCCACGTCGACCGGCAGCCTGTGGCCGGCCGGCGCCGGAGTTCGCTCGCCCGGGATCGACCGGGCGATGGTTGTCTCGAGCAGGGGCGCCAGTCTCCTGGACGTGCGCAGCGGCGCCGTGCTCGCCCGTCTGCCGGTCGACGTGGATCTCGGGGCCAGGTCCTTCGTCGTCCGGGTCCCCCGTCGCGTCCTCGCCCCGAGCGGTAGCTGGATCGTGCGCCTGGCCTCGGGCCTGGCCAATGCATCCGGCGACGGCTTCGCCCCCGCCCGCGGGGCGCTGCCGACTGAGCCGGCCGTCTACAACGTGGCCTTTCGCGGCGTCGCCCAGGAACCACCGGGTGACAACTTCTGGAACGACGACGGCCAGGCCGCCGCCCTGGCAGGCGGGGACGTGAGCGCCTTCTCGGCGACGATCCGGTGGGCGGACCTGGCCGCCCGGCACACGACGCCCGAGCCCGCCCCGACGGGCTGGAGCGACCGATGGTACGTGTCGTCGATCGAGCCGGGACAGGGAGAGCGAACAGACGTCGGCGGTATCGCCGACGGCAAACCGGTGTATCTGGGCCGGATCCAGCCCTACGCCGTCTACGTCCCCAGTCGGTACGACCCCGCCCGCCCGGCGCCGCTCACCTTCCTACTCCACTCCCTCACCCAGAACCACAACCAGTACGCAGCGACCACTCCGAAGCTCTCCCAGGAAGCTTGCGAGGCCCGGCAGTCCATCTGCGTGGGCACCTTGGGCCGCGGGCCCGCCGGCGGGTTCGTGAACGAGGCCCAGCTGGACTTCTGGGAGGTCTGGCGCGAGGCGGCGTCCGCCTACCGCCTCGACCCCGATCGAACCGTCGTCGCGGGGTACTCGATGGGCGGTTTCGGGGCGGGGCTCCTCGCCGAGGGCCACCCCGACCTCTTCGCCAGGGCGATCCTGCTGGCCGGGGCGGCGGGGAACACGCCCAGCCTGGACAACGTGCGCTGGGTGCCCGTGTACCTCGCCGGTGGCGCGGCGGACGAGCTGGTGCCCGTCACCGACGAGATCGCCGAGGCCCAGGGCCTCGACCGACGAGGCTTCCGCTACCGCTACCTCCTCTATCCCGCAGAGGACCACGTGGCCTTCGAGCTGCAGGACGGGTTCTCCGACGCGGCCCGGTTCATGGGCTCCGCCGCCCGTGCAACCCGGCCAGGACACGTCACGTTCCGCTGGAACGATTCCGGTAACAGCCCTGCGTTCGGGTATGGCACCACGGGCGCCTACTGGTTACGGGACCTTCAGGCTCGCTCGGCGGGCCCCGACGCGCTGATCGACGCCACCTCGGCTGCCGACCCCGACCCGAGCGTCACCGACGTCCGGACCCACGACGTGCTGGTGCCCGGGGACCCGAGCCCGGCGATCGTCACGCAGCTGGACTGGCGGCTCGGGCCCCATCCTCCGCCCGAGCCCGCCATCGCGCTCAACCTGGGCAATGTCGGCGCGCTGTCGATCCGGCTGGCGGACGCCGGCATCGGTCCGCGCACGACGTACACCGTCGACGTGACGACCGACGGGGCGACGACGCTCACGCTGCTGGGCCCCGACGGCAGCGCCACCCAGGTGCAGCTCGGCGCCGGGCGTCAGCACCTCATCGAGTCGAGTCACTGACCGCGACGTCAGGCCAGGTCGGCGATGAGCGCCGCAGGTCAGAGACGTAGGCTTCGCTCATGGCGCTTCGTCTCGGGGACATTCAAGAGCGGCTCAGGCGGGCCAGCCGGGGCCCGTGGCGGTACTCGGGCCAGCAGGTGATGATCGGGCAGGGCCTGGGGTCCTACGCGGTGACGGTGAAGAAGGGGGATGACGGCGAGTTCATCGCCTCGGCGAGGACCGACGTCGAGACCCTGGTCCGCGAGGTCACCCGGCTACGACAGGGCCTGGCGGGGACCCATCAGAGTCTGACCACGCTGCACCGGTATTCCTCGGGACAGGTCGCCGACATGATCGACGGCCTTCTGGCCGACGTGGCCAAGCTCATGTGACGACGCCCGCGTTCACGCGGGCGCTGAGCTCGATGCCGGTCTCGGCGGCGTGGCGGGCGACGGTAAGCACGACCTCGCCGTCCTCCATCTCCATCCGACCCTTGCGCCGCACGGCCAAGGCGTTGAGATGCAGGGGCACCGTCGCCCGGCAGGACCGGCCGGCCTCGAGCTCGATCCGGCGGAAGCCGACGAGCCGACGGCGGGGTCGTGGCACCGACGACACCGGATAGCCGCCGTAGACCTGGACGACCTCGGTGCCGCCGCGGACCCCGACGTTGGCCACGGTGAGGGAGACCTCCCGCGCTCCCCTGTGCAGGCGGGCGTCCCGGAAGTCGAAGGAGGTCGTCGACAAGCCAAAGCCAAAGGGAAAGTGCGCAGCCTTGCCATCTCGGTCGAGCTTCCACTGCCCATGGAACAGGTCGTAGGTCACCGAGCGGGCGTCTTTGTCGAAGGCCACCAGGTCGTGCTCGTCGAGGGGGATGGCGAAGGGCAGCCTGCCGCTCGGGGCCGCCGCGCCGAGGAGGATGTCGGCCAGGGCGTGGCCACCCTCCATACCCGGATACCACGTCAGGAGAACGACCGGCACGTCGCTGCACCACGGCATCACGACCGCGCTGCCGCCCATCACGACGGCGACCGTCCGGGGGTTGTGCGAGGCCACGGATCGAAGCAGCGCCTCGTCCTCGGGCCGCAGGCGCAGATTGGATCGGTCGCCACCCGGGGCCATCGCCGCGGTCTCGCCGGCCGGAGCGGCGGAGACGTCATCAGCGGGACCGGGGGCCGGCGTCGGGGATGACGCCCCGACGCCGAGCGTCGGGTGGTCCGACGGGGGAAACAGCGAGGAAAGATCGGCCGCCCCTGAGGGATCGATGAACTCGCCCTCGTCGTCCTTGGTGAAGCCCACCACAGCGATGGCCACCTCCGAGCCCTCGGCCAACGAGGCGTCGGTGTCGTGATGGACCACGACCGCACCCGGAAGCGCCGCCCGCAGCCCGGCGAGCGGCGTGACCACCTCGGGTGGGTGCACGTCGCTCGAGCCCCCGTCTCCCAGGTTGGACACCGCGGCCAGACGCCCGATCACGGCCACCCGTCGGAGCGCCGATGGATCGAACGGAAGCAGGCCGCCCTCGTTCCGGAGCAGGACGATCGACCGGCGGGCCGCCTCCCGGGCCAGGGCCCGGTGCTCAGTCGATGCAACGACCGACTGCTCGGGCGCCGGCTGGTCCAGTACGGGCCAGAATCGCAGCAGGGTGGCGATGACCCTCGAGGCGGCGGCGTCCACGTCGACCTCGTCCAGGTTCCCGCTGCTGAGCGCCTCCGGCAGATGCTGGGCCCGCTGCTGCGCGAACGGCAGCTCGACGTCCAGTCCGGCCCGGACGGAGGCCGCCGCGTCGCGCAGGCCGAAGATGAAGTCGGACACGACGAAGCCGTCGAAACCCCACTCCCGCCGAAGGACGTCGGTCAGCAGCTCCGGGTTCTGGCCACACCAGGTGCCGTTCACCGAGTTGTAGGCGCTCATGACACTGCCCACGCCTTCGGCCACGATGCGGCGGAACTGCTGGAGGTAGACCTCGTGGAGGGCCCGATCGTCGGCGGCCACGTCCACGGTGAACCGGGCGTTCTCCATGGAGTTGAGGGCGAAGTGCTTCACGCAGGCGATGGCGTGACGTTGCACGCCTCGCACGAGGGCCGCGCCCAGCTCGCCGACGTGGTGGGGATCCTCGCCGTAGGTCTCCTGGGCCCGGCCCCAAGCCGGGTGGCGCAGAAGGTTCACGCACACGCCGCCGTAGAACGTGGCTCCGGCCGCCCTGAGCTCGAGCCCGATAGCGTTCCCGATGCGCTCCTCGAGATCCGGGTCGAATGTCGCGCCGCGCGCCATGCTCACCGGGAAGCAGCTGCTCGAGCCCACGACGACACCGCGGGGGCCGTCGCTGAACCGAAGGCCGGGCACGCCCAGCCGCTCGACGGCAGCGGCGGGCCAGGCGTGGCGGTAGTACCCCCCGGACACCATGTCGGTTATGCCCGGCCAGAAGGGCGTCTCCCCGTCGAGGCAGCCGAGCTTCTCGAGCTGCGTCATAGCGCGCACGAGACCGGCAGCTTCGTCGTGGTGGTCGGCGCCAGCGGCAACCCGGGCTGCAGCGTCGTCGAAGGCTGTCACCCGTGCTACTCGGGGAGCCGCACGATCGCGGCGAGGACCTGGTCGACCGCCGCCTCGGCCAGCGCCGTCATCTCGTCATCGGTCCGGTCCTGGATCGGATGAGGGACGAACACCCGGGCGGGATCGAAGCCGAGGGCGCTGGCCTGGGTCGCGGCGGCCGTGACGAACTCGGTCGAGGCGACGAACACCCCCGGTAGGCCCCGAGCCTCCAGGTCGGCGATGTCGTGCACACTGCACGACGTGCAGCTGCCTCAGTCGGCGAGCGCCTCGATCACGAGATCGCACTTGGTGGTGATCTCGTGCCGCAGGTCGACCGGCGCGACCTTGGCGAAGGTCGGCTTTCGATAGCGCGCGACACGGAGACCGGGGACCCGTGACTTCAGCGCCAACTCCAGGGCGTTCAGGAAGACATCGCCCCGCGGCTTCGAGATGTCCAGCAGCCCGACCGTCAGGCCCTCCAACGACGACGGCCGAGCCACCCGGGGCCGGGTCGTGGGGCGACGCTCGCCGGTCGGGTCCAGCAGCACGGTGCCGGCGTCGGTTGTCATACCCCTACCTCCCGGGTCACGGCCTGGCTGCCGCCGGGCCCGTTGATCCAGCTCCCAATGATGGACGAGAACAGACCGGCCCGCCCACCGGCGTGAACGAACCACAGCCCGTCGGGGCGGAACTTCGGGATGGCGGCCTCCTCCAGACCCTCCGGCAGTCCCTCGTCACACCCACCCGCGCCGCGGACGAGCTCGGCCCCCGGGACGGTGAGGAGCTCGAGCAGCTCCTCGCGGAGCCTGGCCTTGGTCCACGCCGCCTCGCGAAAGACCCGAGCGTGCTCGGGGCTCACCACCAGCATGGCGTCGAGGCCGATCGCCAGCTTGTGGTGGCCGACGGTCCGCAGGCTCCCAGCGAACGACCGGGCGAGAGACTCAGGCGTCCGCGAGAGCTGATCGATGACCCCGCGAGGGCCCTCGCCGGCGTACAGCGTCACCGCCGATACACCCGGAGCGATCCCACGCTCGACCGACAACGGCTCCCAGGGAGATCCCTCCTCGTCCTCGGCGAAGCAGAAGGTGTACTTCCCCGGGTTTCCGAGCGTCGCCCGGTCGACGCCGCCGGGCACCCCACCACCGACGTTGCGCACGATCAGCTGGAGGGCCCGACCGATAGTGGCGTTGGCTCTGTTGCCCTGCCCCAGGACGTTGGCGCCCGAGTTCATGCCGATCGCCTGACGGACCGGACCGTTCACGATGACGACCGGTCCCGAGAAGTGCGTCGTGGCCAGGAGCCCGTGCCCGTTGAACTCATCGGTGCACGTGGCCTCGATCGCCCCCAGCACGAGCGGCAGGTACTCGGGTCGGCAGCCGGCCATGACTGCATTGATCGCCGCCTTCTCCACCGTGCACTCGACCAGATCCGGAGGAACGATCGCCACGACCTCGTCGGCGGCCCGTCGGGTCCCTTCGAGCATGCGCAGCACCCTGGCCTCGGTGGCCGCGACGACGGGAAGCCCATCGGTCCATCCCCGTTCGAACGCCGCCTCGGCCTCGTCCTCCGACGAGCCCAGCGCCACCCGGCGGGACCGTAGCCGACCCGTCGCGAATCGGAGGGCGAGGTCGTCGGCCGTGTCGGGGTCGGCGGTGCGCGACCCACAACCGGGTCGGAGCTCGGGGAGATCAGGGCCGAGCCCGGCGACGCCAGTGAGCTCCTCCCAGCGCGGCCTGTGCCAGCCCTCCGTCCTTGCCGTCTCGACGCCCCCTTCGACGCGCAGGACGGTAGGTACGGTCACGAGGTCGAGGTCCCACGACACCCGCAGCTCGGTGTCGTCCACGACGTCGGGAAGCTCCTTTGGGAACGCGGGATCGTCCTGGGTGTACACCGTCAGGGGCACGCCGGCGCCTTGCAGCTGCACCAGGACCGGCGCGATGGACACGCACGTCTCGCATTCGTGCTTGACCACGGCCACGATGCCGTCAGGGACGCCCGGCGGTATCCGAGTACGCGTCACTCCAACAGGTTAGAGCTGGCGAGGGCGCGCCACTCCTCGAGCGGGAGCCGGGCGGGATCCTCGGTCAGGACCTGCACCGCCACGTGATCGGCGCCCGCCTCCAGATGCTGGCCTACCCGAGCCGACACCTGCTCGAGCGGGCCCCAGGCGACCAGAGCGTCGACCAGCCGGTCGCTGCCCGCGTCGGCGAGATCGTCCTCGCCGTAGCCGAGACGGGCGAGGTTGCGGCGGTAGTTCGCCAGCCGCAGATACGTGCCCAGATGGGCTCGAGCGATGCGGCGGGCCCGCTCGGGCTCCGATTCGAGCACGACCGCGACCTCGGGACACAGCAGCGCCGCGGGCCCGAGGATCTGGCGCGCCCGACTGGTGTGCTCCGCAGGCACCAGGTAGGGGTGGGCGCCGTCTGCACGCTCGGCTGCGAGGTCGAGCATCCGCGGACCGAGGGCCGCCAGCACCCGCACCGTGTCCGCTGCCTCGAGCGCCGGGGCGTCGTAGTGCGCCCGGTCCATGGCGTCGAGATAGGCGCGCATGGCGTCGATCGGCCGCTCGTAGCGATGCCCTCTCGGCGAGACCAGCGGGTCGTGGCTGACTCCCACGCCGAGGAGGAACCTCCCGCCCCAAGCCTCGCTGAGCGTCCGCTGCCCGGCCGCCATGGCCATCGGGTCGCGTACCCAGATGTTGGCGATGCCGGTCGCCACGACCAACCGGGTGCTTGCAGATAACAGAAGGGCGCTGTTGGCAAACGCTTCACGCCGGGCGGCCTCACCGACCCACAGCGTTCCGTAACCGAGGTGCTCGATCTCGGCGACCGCCCGCCGAACGACGGCAGCCGGCTGCCGGTCGAGCGCCGAGGTCCAGATACCGATGCGTCCCAGCTCCACGTCGCGACTCTAGGCGTGGCCGCCTCTTACAGCCGCTCCAGGAGCTGCGCGGCGTTGGTGACGGCGTTGTCGCCGTGCATGTTCCGAAAGACGACGTGCACCTCGCGGGCGTCCTTGGCGAGGCGTCGGAGGTCGGGGATCCAGGCCTCCAGCTCGCGGGGGCGGTAGCGGTAGTCGGTGAGCCCGGCAAACGAGGACCGTTCCCACCCCTCTCGGTTTCGCCCGTGGAACTTGACCACGGCGAGCTCGCTCGAGGTGGCGACGGCGAGACGGGGGATCGCCTTGTCGACGCGTTGGGGCATGTCCGCGCACACGAGCGCAATCGAGTGGTCGGCCAGAAGGGCGAGCGTCCGGTCACGCTCCTCGGGCCGGAACCAGCTCGGGTGGCGGAACTCGACGGCGATGCGGTCTGCCGCCGCCCGATCGGCGCAGTCGACCACGTACTCGCGGTTGGCGCTCCTCGACGAGAACCAGGGCGGAAACTGAAACAGGAGACAGCCCAGCTTGTTCGTCCGCCGCAGCGGGTCGACACCGTCGAGGAACCGGTCCCAGAGCTGGCTGACTCCCCGCTCGTCCAGGTGCCGCAAGTAGACGGACTCCTTGTCCGTGTCCACCTCGATGTCCCTCGGGATGGCCTGCCGTCGCGACGGATGCTGGGTAAGGAGCGCGAACGCCTTCACGTCGAAGACGAAATCCGACGGCGTCCGGCTGGCCCAGTCCCGCGCCATCACCTGGCGAGGAAGGGCGTAGTACGTGCTGTCCACCTCTACCAGTCGAAAGCGGGAGGCGTAGTGGCGCAGGCGGTCCTCAGCCGAGGTGGCGCCCTCCGGGTACCACCCCGAAGCGACCAGCGAGCGGTCTGTCCACGAGGCCGTCCCGACGACGATGCGTCCGCTCACGGTGCCATCTTCGCAGGGGCAGCCCCGCAGGCATCAAGGCCGGCCAGGACCGGCTCCTCGGCTGTCGGGATCGGCCGTTACTATCGGGATCTGCTGCGCCTGGAGGAGAACCAGCCCCAGGTGGTCGGCCGGGCCGAAGGGGGAGCTTCGTGGATCGCCTGCCGGTCCTTGACGAGGTCCTGCAGCCGCTCTTGGGTCGCGACCCCCTCGATGGTCGGGACCCTGCTCCACTCACCATCCGCACCCAGGGCCCAGGACTGGACGTCGTCGGCCAGGTTGATCTCCAGCACCTCGTCGAGCTGGCGGCGAGCCTCCTCGTCGAGCACCGGGATCATGGCCTCGACCCGGCGGTCGAGGTTGCGGCGCCTCAAGTCGGCAGACCCGATGAAGTAACGGACAGGCCGGCCAGCGCTGCCAAACCGGAAGATCCGTGAGTGCTCGAGGAACCTCCCCACGATCGAGCGCACCCGCACGGTCTCGGAGAGGCCGGGAACTCCCGGTCGTAGACAGCAGATACCCCGCACGATGAGATCGACCTGGACCTGCTCGGCAGCGGCTTCGTACAGCGCATCGATCACCTCCGGATCGTCCAGACCGTTGCACTTGATGACGATCCTGCCGTCGGGCCCAGTCAGCGTCTCGGCGCGGATCTCCTCGATCACCCGTTCTTTGATCCCACGAGGCGAGAGGATCAGGTCGTGGTACGCGGGAGGATGGCTCAGCCCGGTGAGCGAGTTGAAGAAGTCCGTCAGGTCGTTGCCGAGCTCGGGTCGGGCCGACAGGATGCCGAGGTCCTCGTACATCTTGGCCGTCTTGGGGTTGTAGTTGCCGGTCCCGACGTGGCAGTAGCGGCGGATCGAACGACCCTCGCGTCTCACCACGAGCGTCGTCTTCGAATGGGTCTTGAGGCCAACCAGCCCGTAGACCACGTGAGCTCCGGCCTCCTCCAGGACCCTGGCCCACTCGATGTTCGCCTGTTCGTCGAAGCGCGCGGTGAGCTCGACGAGCACCACGACCTGCTTGCCTCGCTCAGCGGCCCGGGTCAGCGCGGCGATGATGGAGCTGTCGCCCGAGGTCCGGTACAGGGTCTGCTTGATGGCCAGCACGCCAGGGTCGCCGGCCGCCTCGTTGAGGAGCGCTTCCACCGAGGTCGCGAACGAGTCGTAGGGATGGTGGACGAAGACGTCGCGTCGGCTGAGGATGGAGAACAGATCGACGGGCTCGTCTCCGTCCGAGCCCAGCGGTGGCCGAGTCACCGGCACCCAGGGTTCGTCCAGCAGCTCCGGTCGGTCGAGGCCGTGCAGGGCCCAGATCCCGTCGAGGCCGACGGGACCGTCGATCTGATAGGCGTCGTCAGCGCCGATGCCGAGCTCGGCGAGCAGCAGATTGACTACGTCCGGCGTGGCTTTCGACTCGATCTCCAGCCGGACGACTGGGAGGAACCGCCGTTGCCGGAGGTCCTCGCGAACCGCGGCGAGGATGTTCTCGGCCTCGTCTTCGTCGACCGTGAGATCGGCGTCACGGGTGACGCGGAAGAAGCACGGCTCCCCCACCACCATCCCGGGGAACAGCCCATCGAGGTTGGCCGCCATCACGTCCTCGAGGAAGACGAAGCGCTCGCCGTCGAGAAGCCGGATCAGGCGAGGAAGGATGGGGGGGACCTTGACCCGGGCGAAGCGGGCGTCATTTCCGTCGGGATCCCGAACGACGGTGCCCACGTTGAGCGACCGATCGGAGATGTAGGGGAACGGATGGCGGGGGTCGACCGCCAGAGGCGTGAGAATCGGCAGGATCTCCTGGTCGAACAGCTCGGCGAGGTGGCGCCGATCCGCGGCGTCGAGCGACGTCCAATCGAGCAGTGAGATGCCGGACTTCGCCAGCTCGGGCACGATCTCGCCGGTGAACATGCCCGCCTGACGGGCCACCATGGGAGCGAGCTTGGCGCGAATGGCGCCCAGCTGCTGGGTCGGGGTGCGACCGTCGAGCGAACGAGACGGTAGGTCGGCGCTCACCTGGCGCTTGAGCCCCGCCACCTGGACCTGGAAGAACTCGTCGATGCGCTCGCTGAACAGGGCGAGGAACTTCACCCGTTCGAGGAGCGGGACCGACTGCTCCTCAGCCAAGTCGAGGAGACGATTGTTGAAATCGAGCTCGGAGATCTGGCGGCTCAGATAGCGAGCATCCCCCTCCGGCGCCTCGTCGGTGCTGGCCTGAGTTTCTTCAACCGCGACATCGTCCGTCATCACGCCTCCGCCTGTTCGGACGGCCAGTGCCACTCGTGCCATGCCCTCGACGGTTGACCGACCCGGCCTTGGTCCAGTATGCCTCGACGGCTCGTCTCGTGGTAGCGAGCTCGGTGCTGGGCGACCGAGGCGCCAACTTTCCAGCGGCGAGGTACCCTCGGCAGTGTCCGGGGGGAGGTGACCGTGGCCGAAGAGATAGGCGAGCCGGATCTGCCCACCAGCCCCGAGCTCGACGCGATCGTGCTCGAGCACGCGTACAACGGGGTCCGTCTGCAGCTGGTGCTCCGCGGCCTGTTGGTGGTCTTCGTTGTGCTGACGATCGCGATCGTCCCGCCGGAGCACCACGCCCTGGCGTCATACATCGTCGTCTCCATCTACGGCGTGTGGGCGATCGGCGTCACCGTGTGGAGTGAGCGGGGTGGCCCTGCTCCGGTGCGATTCGTCTGGCTGGCGCTGTTCGTGGACGTCCTGACGCTCGGTGGCCTCACCGTGCTGGCCGGGGTGGCGGCGAGCCAGAGCTGGACGGCGGACGTTCTCATCAACGGCTTCTTCATCATCCCGCTGCTGGCGGCCACCCAGCTGAAGCCGCGTGTGTGCGCAGCCGTCGTCGTGCCGACCGTCGCCGTGTACCTTGCCGTGAGCGTGGTCACCCAATCGTCGAACGGGGAGCCCTGGTCGTCGATCCTCCTTCGCACCTCCGTCCTGGCGGGCCTCGCAGCCGGTTGCATCGCCCTCACCCGCATCCAACAGTCGCGCGTGGCGACGATCGGCCGGCTGGTCGGGGATCGCACCAGCCTGCTCTCGGAGGTGATCACGACTGAGGTTCGAGAGCGTCGACAGCTGGCCGAGCATCTCCATGACGGCGCGCTGCAGTACGTCTTGGCGGCCCGTCACGACGTCGAAGACGTCCAGACCGACCCCGCGGCGATCGACCGTCTCGACCTGGCCCTCACCGAGTCGGCGCGTCTGCTCCGGTCGACCGTCGCCGAGCTGCACCCCGCCGTGCTCGATCGGTTGGGCCTGGCCCAGGCGCTCCGCGACCTGGCAAGGACCACGGAGGCCCGCGGCGGTTTCGCCGTCACACTCGAGCTGGACGGCTGGGAGGAAGACGTGCGAAGCCCGGCCGACGGACTTCTTTACGCGACCGCTCGAGAGCTGCTCAGCAACGTGGTCAAGCACGCCGAGGCGAGCGCCGTGCACATCAACCTCGCCCTCTCGGGCGACCTCGCCCATCTGGTGATCGCCGACGATGGGCGCGGGATCTCAGACGGTGCCGTGGAAACGAGCCTCGATCGCGGCCACATCGGGCTGGCGTCGCACCGGGTGCGGCTCGAAGCAGCTGGTGGCGGCCTCAGCATGACCGGTGCAACCCCATCGGGCACGATCATCACGGTCGACGTGCCGTGCTCACCGACCGAGGCCAACGGGCCCGCGTAGAGACTCCCGGCTCGACGCGCCTACTTCAGGAATCCGCGTCGCATCGCCTCGGCGACCGCCGCGGTCCGGTCAGAGACACCGAGCTTCTCGTACAGATGTTGGGCGTGGGTCCTGATCGTGCTCACCCCCAGATTCAGCTCGGCGGCGACCTGCGGGATGGACCGGCCCCTCGCGAACCCCTGCAACACCTCGAGCTCCTGGTCGCTCGGTGCGGACGTCTCGTTCCGGGCGCGATGCCGGATCTCGCTTGCGAGCTCGGCTGCCAGCTCGGGGGGGAGGACGGTCTGGCCATCCGCAGCCCTCAGCACTGCGTCGACGATCTCCTTGCGGCGGGCGTCTTTCGAGAGGTATCCGGCCGCGCCCTCTTCCAGCGCCCGGAACACGACAGCACTATCGGCGACGGCCGACAGCAGCACCACCCTGGTGGGCAGGTCTTCGTCGACGACAGCGTGCACAAGGTCCAGCCCATCCATCTCGGGCATCTGGTAGTCCACGAGGGCCACGGTGGGCCGCTCCCGCCTGATCACCTCCAAGGCGTCGGCGCCGTTCTCGGCCTCGCCAACGACGTCGATCCGCCCGCTCTCGCTCAGGCCGCGGGTGACACCATCTCGGAAGAACGGATGATCGTCGACCACGACGGCCCTCACCAGGCTCTGGCCCGGCGCCTGCGCTGCTTGGTCGTTCCCGCCGCCGCTCTCGGCGGTTCGCCTCGGCAGGACGACCGTCGACAGCGACGTGTCCGCCGCCGCGGCGGCATTCGGCGTAGGAAGAGCCCGGCTCATATCGTCCGCGGAGCTGAAGCGGCGCCCAGGATCCTTCTCGAGCGACCTCAAGACGAGAGTGTCCAGCGCCGGCGGCACTTCGGGCCGCTCTGTCCGCAGGGAGCGAGGTGTTGCTTGGAGGTGCTGGGCGATCACCCCTACGGGCACCTCAGCCTCGAAGGGCGGATGACCCGCCAGACACTCGTAGAGGACGCACCCGAGCGAGTAGAGGTCCGTCGCCG